>CAXNIG010000014.1:0-8964 GCA_964202445.1 Pseudomonadota bacterium | reverse complement strand
TGGCTCGAAGTGCTCGGATGTGGCATGGTGCATCCTCATGTATTGCAGAATGTCAAAATTGATCCCGAACAATACCAAGGCTTTGCATTTGGCATGGGGATCGAGCGCCTGACCATGGTGCGTTACGGCATCACGGACCTCCGCTTATTATTTGAGAATGATGTCCGCTTTTTAAAGCAATTATAACCGCTCATTGGGAGACAAATCGATGAAATTTTCAGAGTCCTGGCTGCGTAGCCTTTTAAACAATAAACTCAGCAGTTCAACAGATCAACTCTGTGAGCAGCTCACAGATCTGGGCTTAGAAGTGGACGAGTGCACAACGATTGCTCCCGCTTTTACAGGAGTAGTCATTGGAGAAGTGCTCGAGGCCGTACAGCATCCTGATGCGGATCGCCTGCGGGTTTGTCAGGTTAATGTCGGCAAGGCCACTCCATTAAACATTGTATGCGGCGCAAAAAATGCCCGCGCAGGAATCAAAGTCTGCGTAGCGATGGTGGGCGCCACTTTGCCTGGAGACTTTGCCATCAAAGAAGCCAAGTTGCGTGGCGTTTTATCGCAAGGCATGCTGTGTTCCGCAAAAGAATTGGGCCTGGTCGATACCCTGGATGGCATTATTGAATTAGCTGAAGATGCCCCAATCGGCGACAATATTCGTGAGTATTGGGATTTAGACGATCATCAGATCAGCATTGAGCTAACCCCCAATCGCGGTGACTGCTTAAGTTTAGAAGGGATTGCGCGTGAGATTGCTCTATTCAATCAACTTGATTTTGTGCAGGAATGTGCTCCAGAACAGCCCAGCCAAAACGGCAATAGCCAAGTTAAAATCAGCGCCCATCAAGTCGCCCCCTTATATTGTCTGCAAAAAATAAAGGGCATTCACAATCAGGGCCGCGCGCCGGCATGGATGATTAAACATCTGGAGCGCTCTGGCTTACGCAGTATTTCGCCGGTGGTGGACACCCTGAATTACATCATGCTCTTGACCGGTCAACCCATGCATGCGTTTGATGCGGATAAAATTCAAGGCAAAATTGAAGTGTGCTTATCCCAAGGCCATGAAAAAATCAAACTCTTAAACGAAGCCGAACTCACTCTCCACAAAGACACTCTGATCATTCGCGATGATTCACAGGTATTGGCTTTGGCAGGCATCATGGGTGGACTCGATTCTAGCGTGACTGAGACGACTCAAAATATTCTAGTCGAGGCCGCATTTTTTAATCCACTGGCTATTGCAGGCAAGGCCCGCATTTACGGCTTACATACCGATTCATCCCATCGCTTTGAACGGGGTGTTGACCCTGCGTTGCCCCTGCGTGCACTCAACTTAGCAGCACAGTTGATAGGCGGCCAGGCTGACATCATTCAAGTTTATCAAGACCCTATGCATTTACCCCAAGCAAAATCGATCACACTACGCCTGCCGCGCATTGAGAAATTGTTGGGCGTTTCTTTTCCACTTGATTTTATTAAAACAACCTTTGCAAAACTGCAGTGCACTTTAACCCACAGCACTTCAGATACACTGACTTTTACACCGCCATCGTTCCGCTTTGATTTAAATATCGAGGCTGATTTGATTGAGGAGCTGGCTCGCATTTATGGCTACAATCGCATTCCTGGCGAAGCGCCCACCCCTGCCTTACACAATCATTTTAGCCCAGAGCGAATTTTACCCCTGCAAAAATTACGGCATTTCCTGATTGGCAGTGGCCTGCAGGAAGTTTTAAGCTATAGCTTTATTGACCCCAATTGGCAGCATGATTTTTGCAACAGCGCGCAATATCTTTTAGCCAATCCGATCAGCAGCGAACTATCTGCAATGCGGCAACAGGTATCAATCAGCTTATTAAAGATTTTACAAAACAATATCAATCGCCAACAGGAAATCGTCCAGATTTTTGAAATTGGCCCCCGCTTTATTGGCGAAAAAGCTCAAGAAGAGTGGGTGCTCTCTGGCGCATTATATGGCACAGGAGATTTCTTCACCCTGAAGGGCCTCATCGAAAATATTTTAGATCTCGCACAAGTCAAAGCCGAATTTTCCAAGCAAGATCTCCCTCCATTTATGCACCCAGGTCAAAGCGTGAACCTGCGGGTCAATCATCAAGTACAGGGCTATCTCGGCCGCCTGCACCCAGAAACCGCCAAACAGAAAGACCTTCCCAGCGATACGTTTATTTTTGAAATCAAACTAGATCTGCTGCAACACGGCCAAATCAATCCCATAAAACCCATCTCAAAATACCCCAGCATTCGCAGAGACCTCGCCTTTGTCGTAGCAAGAGACCTCGCTGCAGGTGATTTAATCCAAAGCATTCAAGCCGTTCCCTGTGAATTTCTCCAAGAGGTCAAGCTGTTCGATGTCTACGAAGGTGACCGCCTCCCAGCAAACCAAAAAAGCCTAGCCATCGCCCTCATTCTGCAACATCCAGAGCGAACCCTAGTAGATGAAGAAGTGCAGCAATACGTCACCAAAGTATGTCAGCATGCTGAAAAAATCTGGGGTGCTGTTTTAAGAGCTTAAGGTCCGAGTGTTTTATTCAAATCATCACCGCTCTGTCTTCTACCAAACAACGAACCATCAGGGCTGCTACTTGTACCATTCTGGTGACTTGGAGACTCTTGATCTGAGAATGCCCCTCCATGACGCCACTCGCCGACTGCACCTAACTCAAACTCAGTTACAGCAGCAGCTTTATCTTGTTTTTTCAAACCCCAAGACAAGGTTGCCATAAAACAAAAAAGCGTCATTAAAATTAATGGTAAATCGAAGGTCACTCCAATATAATCCTGCAAGGTTTTAAAAGGAGCATCCATTTTTTCAGCAATCACTGTAATATTGCGTGTTACGTTGATAAGAGCAGACAATACAGACAAAACAATCCAAGCTGGCATATACAAAACCGATAAACAAGAGCGTTTTTTATCAGGATTGCCAATCCGTGCATAAGCCATTCTAATATTCAAGAGTTGAGCCGCACTGCGACCACCTAAAAGCCCCACACCAGCACTCAGCACTTGGCTGAGCAAGGAATTAAATCCGTACTCAGGAGAGGGCTTAACAAAACGCTTGATCACCACAAAATTAATAGTCAACAATACACTCACCACAAGCAGCAAGCCCAATGCCTGGAGCTTATGCCCACGCCCATCATGACAAGCACGCATATACATCTGAAGGCGGACCATGGCTTCTTTCGATTGTCGAAGCTGCCCAGACATAAAAAAAGGGCCCGACTCATCTGTAGCATCAGCGGAGATTAGATCACTTTTAAAGTGAGCAGGCAAAATACAGTCCGCAGCAAGATTTAAATAATCTTTAAACGGTGACCCGGGACTATTTAAAGCATCGTCAAGTGTAGAACTAAAGTCTGCATCCGCTGCTTTAAGCTGTAAAAGAGCTACAAAACGATCATGGGTGTATTTAGGGTAAAATCCTGCTTTATCAGCTAAAATTTTTATTGCAGATGCATCAAGATACTCGGGACAGACAGTCCCATTCAAACTCATACTAACAACCTCAAAAAACTAGCAGCCAGGAGCGCCAACGTCACAGCCCACCATGATTGAATTAGCGGACACATTGATTATAGTAAAAACACCCAAACCAGCTGCGAGGGTGACCAGTGCAATTGCGATCCATTGTTTCATTTTTGCTTCCTTTTTAGTTTAGTATAAAATAATAAATTTATCGATTGCCAGTCTACCGTTTTTTGCAACGATGTCAAGCGCGTAATTATATCTCAAAAAACACGACTTCTCCTCACAGAATAGTCTTGCTATAATGAGGCATAAATGAAAAGAGAAAAGCGTTTCTATGGAGACTTTGGCACTGAATTTTGATGGGACTGAAACCGTTCCGCTGCATGATTTTACTAAAAAAGCCTACCTTGATTATTCAATGTATGTGATTTTGGATCGCGCACTGCCCTGTATTGCCGATGGCTTAAAACCTGTGCAACGACGCATTATTTATGCGATGAGTGAGCTGGGCCTCAAAAATACCGCCAAGCCAAAAAAATCAGCCCGAACCATTGGTGATGTGCTCGGTAAATATCATCCACATGGTGACTCTGCTTGCTATGAGGCGATGGTGTTGATGGCGCAACCTTTTTCTTATCGCTATCCTTTTGTTGAGGGCCAGGGGAATTGGGGGTCGATTGATGACCCTAAATCTTTTGCCGCCATGCGTTACACCGAAGCAAAACTCTCGCGCTATGCTGAGCTGCTACTTTCCGAACTCGAGCAAGGCACCACCGAATGGACGCCTAATTTTGATGGCACCCTCACTGAACCTGCCTTAATGCCGGCACAAGTACCCAATATTATTTTAAATGGCACAATGGGTATTGCAGTGGGCATGGCCACTGATATTCCGCCCCACAATTTAGGCGAAGTGCTGGATGCCTGTTTACATCTTCTTAAACATCCCGAGGCGACGCTACCTGATTTACTCCGGTTTATTCCGGGCCCAGATTATCCTACTGCGGCCGAACTCATCACCCCTCGCGCCGATATTATCAAGATGTACGAAACCGGCTCAGGCTCTGTACGCCTGCGTGCAAGTTATAAAGTAACGGATGATGAAATCATTATTCATGCCCTGCCCTATCAAGTATCGGGCAATAAAATTTTGGAACAAATCGCCGAACAAATGCGGGCAAAAAAACTGCCGCTGATCGTCGATTTACGCGATGAATCCGATCATGAACAACCGATTCGCCTGGTCATTGTCATGCGCTCCAATCGAGTTGATGCCGATGCCTTGATGAATCATCTGTTTGTCACCACTGATTTGGAAAAAAGTTGTCGTGTCAATTTGAATATGATTGGCTTAAATGGTCGTCCCAAGGTCAAAAATTTACTCCAAATTTTGCAGGAATGGCTAGAGTTTCGCGAGACCACGGTTGAGCTGCGCTTAAAACACCGTCTGGATAAAATCCTCGCGCGCTTACATATTTTAGAAGGATTACTCATCGCCTTTTTGAATATCGATGAAGTGATTCATGTCATTCGTGAAGCGGATGAACCCAAGCCAGAACTCATGCAGCGCTTTAAACTTTCCGAACTTCAAGCTGAATCTATTTTAGAAATTCGCCTGCGCCAATTAGCCAAACTCGAAGAAGTCAAAATTCGCGCTGAGCAGGATGAGTTGGCGACCGAGCGCGATCATTTACAAAAAATTCTAGGCTCCCGCGCTTTGTTGCTTAATTTAATTGCCAGTGAACTCACGCAAATCAAAGCAGACTTTGGCGACCCACGTCGCACCAAAATCGTTGAGCGTGCAGAAGCCAAAGCGCTGCGTGAAGAAGTCCTTATGCCCACCGAAACCATGACGGTTATTTTGTCCAAACAAGGCTGGATTCGCGCAGCCAAAGGCACTGATATTGACCCAGCCAGCCTCACCTATAAAGCGGGAGATAGTTACCTTAAAAGCACTGCCGCCAAAAGCAACCAACCGCTCATTATTTTTGATACCACAGGCCGCACCTATACTAGCTACCCCCACAAATTACCCAGCGCGCGCGGCCAAGGCGAACCCTTGAGCAGTCATTTTAATTTAGAACCAGGCAGCCAAATCATCGAAATGCTGGGCGGCGAACCCACGCAAAAAGTATTTCTGGCCAGCAATGAAGGCTACGGCTATGTCACAACTATCGCAGACATGATGACTAAAAACAAAACGGGCAAAGCCCAAATCAGCCTCAGCAAAAATGCATTACCCATCGCTCCTGTCAAAGTCAACGAAGACGACGCTCTGGCCGCACTCATCACCCAAGCCGGACGCCTCTTAATTTATCCAGTCAGCGAAGTCCCTGTACTGGCCAAGGGCAAAGGCAACAAACTCATTCAAGTCAAAAAAGACGAATGGCAAAACGGAGCAGATGCACTGCTCAAAATCATTATTTTAAGCAAAGAGCAAGGCCTAACGATTGCCACAGCCAAAAAATCCAAAACCTTTAAACACACCGAACTACAAGCCTTCCATAGTGAACGCGCCAAACGCGGCAGCTTTTTACCCAAAGATCTATTAAAATGGATCACCATACAGCCGCTTGTTTAAGCGCATACAAGCACATAGCCGGAAACCGCAGCTGAACAGTGTCGTGTCATATATGGAATATCAACTGTTTTTCAAGAATAAAGCCACTCAATCAGCAATATTTAATTTATTTTATGTAAATTTAATGCGATCTTTAAAATAATAGTTGACAGACATGTTTTTGTAACATAGGATGTAACAAGAGGCAATATTTTTAACTTTTTGTTAAAAATGCCTCTAAACCATTAACTTAGCAACATAAAATGAAGGAAAATAAAATGGCATATTCAACAACACCAACATGGAAAGAGTTTTATGGCGAAAAGGGAGAAGGGGTTCTAGCAATTCATAACGCAGACGTAGCGCGATGGGCTCAACAGGCTGAAGAGGCTAGAGCTAGGGCTAGAGATACAACCCCATTTGCAGGCGCAGGTGCGGGCTCTACCAAACATTCTTCAGAACCAACAACTGAAGAGATGCCAGGCTGTATTAAATAGACAATACTCCATATCTACCCCTGCTTCGGCGGGGATGCTTTTTATATGACATTATAATACAGATTTTTTAACTATTTTTTTTAAGGAATTTACTATGGCCAAATCAAGAACTTCATCAGGAGATACACTACTCATAAACCCAGCAACAGAAACGATTGGCACTGATAGGGAAAAACCAACAAGTTGGGGAAGCTTAGCGGCCTGGAGAGACTGGTTTGCCAGCAGGGGTGCTTATGAGCCTAAAACAGCATTCTCAGCAGAGGCTGACTTCAAAACATTTGACCCAGCAAAACATATTATGCCCTTTTCAGCAAAAAAAATTGCAATGTTTCTTTGTGTTGCTGCTTTCTGTTATTCAGAATATTACTTTTACTTATTTAATAAGCCTTTTACAAAAAGCGAACTGACCGAATTTGTTGATAACCCCAAGGCTCTGGAATACTCAGCTATACTGTTTTGCGCAATCGACTCCATCATGTGCAGCTTAGCTGGCGCAAATGTCGATGGAACACTCAGAAAAATACCCGCAGTCATAGACCAGATAGGCAAAGCAATCGACCGAAAAAAACCTTGCAATACAGCTATCATAGTTATAGGCATCATAGCCCTTCAACTGAGCCTATTGATTGGCTCAAGCTCAGTTGCTAGCGGAAAACCGCCTCAAAATGCCAAGGAATGGATAATCACAAGCCTTCTAATTGCCTCACAATTGCTACTTTATGAGGTTACGAGTCTTCCTTCTGTTTGCACTGGAATAACAACTATACTTCGCCCTCGCCCCCGCAAAGCTGAAGAAACGCAACTCTTAGAAGGGCAAACAGAGGGTGCATTTGACAGTATCGCCTTATCCACACTTGCTTACTCACTTCCAGATATACCTGCCTACGGCCAGTCCAAGCACCACTTTTATCCAATCATGGATTTCATCAAATTTTTTCCCGGTTTTGTTACACGCGGGGGAGCATCATGGGGTGTTTTAGGCTATAAGATTCCCACTCTATTCAGCGACGATACAACTGAAACCACACAATATATTGCTGCCGGAGCAGCCGCTGCACTTGGATTATTGATGCAAACAATGACTGTGGCCCCAATTACTTATGACACTTCACGCAAAAAAGCAAGACTCGATGGGTTTACATTAGATCAGCTTGAGAAACTCAAAGCACTCAGTCCAGATGCATTAACAGACTTACCACCGAGCCAGGCTGCTGAAATCAAAGAGATGCAAAATAGCATTATTTCAGCAATAATACGTGATAAAAAAAGGGGCTCTGTTCTAGCCATTATCTTAAATTTATTACCTGATCTTACCTTAGACTCAACTGTTGTAAAAACCACTATTTTGGTTAATATTCTCGCTGCCGCTCAATATATTAATCGAACTCTTGATTTTTCCGCTTTTATTCAACACTTTATTGGGTCAGGGCCTGCTCAAAAGGCATTTGCTTATGCTTTTGGCTTTTTTGCAGCATCGCAGCTAGCTACACAGATGTCAATGCTGGGAGTGGCAGGAGCAAAATCTTTACAAGATAATGCTCGCCATCTCTATGCCAAAGTGACAAAGCCTCTATTCGAGATGATATTAGGCCAACCTGTAGTGCTCCCCCCCTGTTGTCAGTCAATAACACAATGATGTCAGTATGAGATAGAGTTCTCCGCTTGGTTGTTTAAAAAAGATAAATCTTGTTGTGCCTGTGGGGATGTGTAGAACTCGTTAGAGTTATGCACATATCCACAGGCTTTAGCCGAGCCTTTTAAATAAATAGACTCAGGCGTCATATAGTCACTGCCCTCAACCATCAAGACCAATGAGGTATAAATTAACCTGCACTGCATTCAATCCCGCTCCGGCGGGATTTTTTTTGACCTAAATTTTGACTTCAACAATTTTGCAGTTCAATTGCAATATTGCATGAACCGGGAAACGGCAGTTGAACAGTCTCGTGTTGTCCGCGTGCGCGAGGATGACACAGTGGAACGTCAACTGCTATTTCAACAAAGTTTATTTATCCACTTTCAAAATGGCTAAAAACGCCTCTTGTGGAATTTCTACAGAGCCAACTTGCTTCATCCGCTTTTTGCCTTCTTTTTGCTTTTCGAGCAACTTTTTCTTACGACTGATGTCTCCGCCGTAGCATTTGGCAATCACATTTTTACGCAGGGCTTTCACACTGGAGCGAGCGATGATTTGTGCACCAATGGCCGCTTGAATCGCCACATCAAACATCTGCCTGGGGATGAGATCCTTTAATTTATCGACCAACATTCTGCCACGGTATTGTGCTTGATCTCGATGCGCCATTAAGGCTAAGGCATCCACTCGCTCACTATTGATCAGCACATCCAAGCGTACTACTGGAGCCTCTTGATAACGTTTAAAGCCATAATCCAGCGAAGCGTATCCCCTGCTCA
>CAXNIG010000013.1:0-9043 GCA_964202445.1 Pseudomonadota bacterium | reverse complement strand
AAGACATTGTTTTTTTGGGAACTTTAAATGTAGATTACGTTGCTGTTTCTTTCCCTCGCGATGCCAATGACATTAAAGAAGCGCGTCAACTCCTAGATGCGGCCGGGAGCAAAGCCGGAATCATTGCCAAAATTGAACGCACCGAAGCTGTCGCAAACATTATCGAAATCATTCAAGAATCTGATGGTGTGATGGTTGCACGAGGCGATCTTGCGGTTGAAATTGGTGAAGAATATGTTCCGGGCGTCCAAAAAAGCATGATTCAACAAGCACGGACTCTCGATAAAATTGTGATTACTGCCACACAAATGATGGAATCCATGATTGAGAACTCCTCCCCCACTCGCGCAGAAGTCTCTGACGTAGCCAATGCAGTACTCGATGGCACAGATGCAGTGATGCTCTCCGCAGAAACAGCCTCTGGCAAATTTCCCATTAAAGTCATTAAAGAAATGGATAAAATTTGTCGCGCAGCAGAGATGGATCCCTCCACGCGCATTTCCAAACACCGCGTCGAATGTCATTTTAATCGTGTAGATGAAGCGATTGCCATGGCCGCCATGTATGCTGCAAACCATCTCAATGTCAAAGCCATTGCTGCCACCACAGAGTCAGGCTCCACTGTGCTGTGGATGTCACGCATCAGCTCCCATTTACCGATCTATGCCTTGACCCCCAATGTGGCGACCACAGGCCGCGTTACCTTATTCCGCGGGGTTGAGCCTGTTTTATTTCACCCCCACAAACATGCCCCCGACGCAGTCAATGCAGCGGCTATTCAAGAACTCAAAAACCGCGGCGCCGTTCAAGCAGGCGACCTCGTTTTAATGACTTCAGGAGATCATGTCGGCACCCATGGCGGCACCAATCAACTTAAAATTGTCACGATTCCGAGTGCGCTGTTTTAAACATTATGGGCAGTTTATTATTTTTTAGAGAGAATTCTATGCCCTTTAAAATGGAGCGGGAAACGTGATCCTAACTCCAGTAAAAACAGGGCATCTAGCGCTTTTTTCTCAAAATCTATATACAAATCTATATGCAATTTTTGACTAAATTCCTTTGCTTCAGCCCTCTGCTAATCCCCTCGGCATGACTCTTTTCATATAGCCGCCAAAGAGTGGCACTGTAAAGGCTGTATCCCCATGAGATGGACTGTAAATCATCCCTTTGCCAATCAGGCTTGCACGAATGGGTGCGACCGATTGGACTTCACGCTGTAAAAGATGGGCAATATCGCCAGAACGGCAAGCCTGAAGCTCCAACTCTGCCATTGCCCGTAAATATTTTTTTTCTGTAGGAGTCAGGCGATCAAAACGAACCCGAAAAAAACTGGCATCTAATTCAGAGATTGCAAGATCCGTTGCGAAACAAGCATCATCAAAAGTAATCGGTGAATTTTTTGCGACATCCCAGCAATGCTTGCCCCACTCCTGCAAAAAATAAGGATAGGCACGGGTTTGTCGAATAATTTCATTCAGCGCTTTTTTCTCATAATACACTTGCAATCGCTCTGCAGGAATTTGTAGGGCTTTGATGGCTTCAGCTGGGCTCAATGGGCCTATTTCTGGATATTCAAATAAACGCTCTGCATAAGACTTTGCTCGCCCTGCTTGTGCAATCAACTGTGGCAAGCCTGCGCCAATCAACAAAACAGGCAACTGTTTTTGAGCGCATTTGTGTAGAGCCATAATTAATGCCGCAAATTCATCTTCTTTAAGATATTGAATTTCATCGATAAAAATAATCAGAGCTGTGTTTTTTTCTTTTACAGCTTGTCCAACCGCAACAAATAACTCCATCAGGTCATGCTCCAGATCTCCTGAATCAGCAATTCCTTGTTGCTTGTCTAGCTGTACGCTTAACTCAACATCTGCATATTTAAACCGCATTGCTTCAACGAAGCTTCCTAACACACGGAGTGTTTTCTTAACAAGCACTCCTGATGCAGTCATTCGGTCTAATTTCAAGAGAGTCGAACGAAGCGCAGGAACAAGCAAAGCAGGTAAGGAGCGTTTTTCCGGTGCTTCAACAAAAAGCACCGCAAATCCTTTTGCTTCTGCGTCTTGGGATAAACGACTGAGCAATACTGTTTTGCCTACCCCACGCAATCCCACCATCATTAATCCGCGAGCAGATAAGCCTGACCGGCAGCGCTCTATTGCAATGTCTGCTTTTTCGATTAACTCACTTCGACCTGTTAATTCAGGGGGTTGCGTTCCTGCACCTGGGGCATAAGGATTAGTCCTTGGATCCATTTATAGAGACCTTACACTAGTTTATCAGTTTTACATAAACTACCATAAACCCCCTCAAATTGCAAATGGCAGAGCATACTCATAACATTTTTCAATTTATTACACTCTAAGGCGTTACAAAAGAGAACAAGAAGGATTTTTAATTTTGAAAAAATTTTATATATTAATAATTTACTAGAAAAATGGAGCGGGAAACGTGACCCGAACTCTAAGCTAGATCAAGCCTTGCTGAACACTTCACACAAATCTATATACAGACCTATATAGTTTTTTAAGCAAAATTTGTTTGCTTGACCATAGCACGATAACGTGATACTATGATAGCACATTAATATGATAGTGACTCCAAATGACAATAACGCGACTCAAGCTGGCTTTGCAAAAAAAAGGCCGTTTAAACGATAACTGCATGGCATTGCTGTTGCAATGTGGCTTGAAATTTCACCGCAAAGAGAATGCCCTGCTCTGTCATTGTGAAAATCTTGCACTTGATTTGATTTTTGTCCGTGATGATGACATTCCCACTTTGGTGTCTAGTGGGGTGTGTGATATGGGGATCATCGGCGAGAATGTGTTGCGCGAACAGGTGAGCCTGCCGGGGATCAATCTATCGAAAAAACTGGGTTTTAGCACTTGTCGTTTATCCATCGCAGTGCCGAAGGAAATGAATTATCAAGGCGTATTCAGCCTGAATAAACGACGTATTGCAACCAGCTATCCGCAATTATTGCAGCAATATTTGAATGAGAAAAATGTGCAGGCGGAGATTGTTTCCATTGCAGGATCGGTTGAAATTGCACCGCGTTTGAATATGGCCGACGCGATTTTTGATTTAGTTTCGACGGGTGGAACATTGGAAGAAAATCATCTGAAAGAGGTCGAAATCGTGTTGCGCAGTGAAGCGGTTTTAATTCAAACCGCCGCGCCGCTGTCCTCTGAAAAACAAGAGACCTATGATTTATTGTTAAGGCGAATCAATGGTGTGTTGCAGGCACAGGATAGTAAATACATTATGTTTCATGCTCCGCGTGAGGCACTGCCACGAATCGCGGAATGCTTGCCTGGATTTGAAACGCCCACGATTTTACCCTTGGAGGGCTTGAGCACTAAAGTCGCTGTTCATGTAGTTTCACGTGAGGGCGTGTTTTGGGATACTTTGGAAAAATTAAAAGCCTTGGGTGCTAGTTCTATCCTAGTTTTACCCATCGAAAAAATGTTGAATTAAGCGAGATAAAAATGATAAAACAAATTCAAAGTCCGGTGGTATTGCAGCGCGCTCAAAACGCATTGAATCCCGAGTTAAAACGCCAGGTTACCGCCATCGTGACAGAGGTCAAAACCCAAGGTGATCGCGCTTTATTTGATTTAACCCGGCAATACGATGGTGCCGAATTAAGCACCTTGCGTGTGAGCCAAACAGAAATCAATCAGGCGGCAGCAACATTATCAGCAGATCTACGTCGGGCGATTGAGACGGCAGCGGCCAATATTAAAACCTATCATCAAGCTCAATTGCCCCGCTTGTTACGAGTTCAGACTGCAGAAGGTGTGGTCTGTGAGCGTCGTCCTAGCGCGATTGAAAGCGTGGGCTTGTATGTGCCAGGCGGTACTGCGCCTTTGATTTCAACGGCAATGATGTTGGCGATTCCAGCGCGTTTGGCGGGATGTGAAAGACGAGTGATGTGTACGCCAGTGAGCAAAAATGGTCGAGTGGATCCGGTTTTGCTCGCAACCGCACAAATGTGTGGGATTGATGAAATTTATGCCATTGGCGGAGCACAGGCGATTGCAGCGCTGGCTTACGGCACCGAAACTGTGCCGCGGGTCAGTAAAATTTTTGGTCCGGGGAATGGGTGGGTGACAGAGGCGAAGCAGCAGGTTTCGCAAGACGCTCAGGGTGCAGCAATCGATATGCCAGCGGGTCCCTCAGAGCTGATGATTATTGCGGATGCACAAGCCAACCCTCAGTTTATTGCGGCGGATTTATTGTCTCAGGCTGAGCATGGGCCGGATTCGCAGGTTTTTTTGCTCACGCCATCACAGATTTTAATTGATCAAGTTGCCGAAGCCTTGACCTTGCTGAGTGCGGATTTACCTCGCCAAGGCATTATTGCGCAAGCCTTAAAAAATAGCGCTTTGGTTTTAGTCAAGGATCTGCAAGAGGCCATGCAAATAGCGAATCAATACGCGCCAGAGCATTTAATTCTCAACTGCGACAATGCGGAACAATGGGCGGCGGAAGTCAAAGCGGCAGGCGCCGTATTTGTGGGGCCCTGGGCGCCTGAAACCGTGGGCGATTATGTCACGGGATCCAATCACGTCTTGCCGACTTATGGTTATGCCCGCAATTATAGCGGCTTGGGTGTCAGTGATTTTATGAAGTTTATTAGTGTGCAAACTGTCAGCCAAAAAGGTTTAGAAAAAATCGGGCCCATCGCAGCGACGCTGGCTGATTTAGAAGGTTTAAATGCACACGCATTAGCAGTGAGGATTCGCTTATCATGATGAATTTAATTCGAGAAGATTTGCGTGCATTTCAGGCGTATAGTTCTGCACGCTGTGAGGCGAGTCAGGGACGGATTTGGTTGAATGCCAACGAGTCGCCCTGGGAGAATGGACTGAATCGCTATCCAGATCCACAACCCCAAGCTTTGGCAATCAAAATGGCTGAATATTATGGCGTAGAGCCCAGCGAGCTTTTGATCACGCGCGGCAGTGATGAGGCGATTGATTTGCTGATTCGTTTGTTTTGCCGTTTTGGTCAGGATGCGATTTTGGTGAAAGATCCCAGTTATGGCATGTATGAGGTCTCTGCGCGTTTGCAGGGGGCCGCGGTGATCAAAGCAACAGACTGGCGTCAGGATTGGAATCTGGCTGTCAAAATCGCCTTTGTATGCTCCCCCAATAATCCGACTGGCGAAGTGATTCCGCTGACAGAGATTGAAGCGTTGTGTCAGGAATGGGCTGGCCAGACGATGATCGTGATCGATGAGGCCTATATTGAGTTTGCCAGTCAGGCGAGTCTGGCGGCCTTGATTAATCGTTATGATAATTTGGTTGTATTGCGGACGCTCTCAAAAGCCTTTGGTTTGGCAGGGATTCGCTGTGGAGCGGTTTTGGCTGCAGCGCCTTTAATTGCGTGTTTGAAAAAAATTATCGCGCCCTATCCGATTGCCAAACCGACGGCTGACTTGGCGTTGCAAGCCTTTGAACCCGCTGCTTTGGCTGAGACACGCACGCAGATTGCGTTGATTCAAAGCGAACGGGCACGTTTGAGCGTCGCCCTGTCACAATGTCAGGAAGTCGTAAAAATTTGGCCGAGCGAGGCCAATTATATTTTGATTAAAGTGACAGATGCGCAGAAAAAAATGGCACAGTGTCAGACTGCAGGAGTGATTTTACGGCGCTTTGAGCGCAATCCGCTTTTGAATAATTGTATTCGTGTGAGTATTGGTTTGCCTGCTGAAAATAATCAGGTGATCGCTTTATTTGGAGGTCAATAACATGACGCAAAAAATCTTATTTATTGATCGCGATGGGACCCTGATTGCAGAGCCAGCTGATGCGCAGATTGATTCGATTGCCAAGTTTGCACTGCTTCCAGATGTCGTCCCCGCTTTGTTGCAATTGAAAGCAGCAGGTTATTGTTTTGTGATGATCACCAATCAAGATGGATTAGGCACGTCAGGTTATCCCCAGGAAAGTTTTGATCTAATCCAAAAGTTATTGCTAGAGATTCTGAGCAGTCAGGGTATTGTGTTTGACAGTATCCGTATCTGCCCCCATTTTGCCAAAGACAAGTGTGACTGTCGCAAACCCAAAGTGCAATTGGTTATGGATTATCTGATTGAGCAGAAAATAAATCGAGCGGAGTCCTATGTGATTGGCGATCGCGTGACAGACCTTGAGTTTGCTAAAAACTTAGGAATTCAAGGTTTGCGCCTGGGTGATGCAGATACACCAGATTGGAATGCAATCGTGCAAAAAATTATCTGGAAGCCGCGAGAAGTGTTGGTTCAGCGCAAAACCAATGAAACTGAGATTGCGGTGCGGGTTAATGTAGACACCCCAAGCCCAGTCAGAATCAATACAGGCCTCGGTTTTTTTGATCACATGCTGGAACAATTAGCCAAGCACGGTGGCTTTAGTTTGGATCTGCAGGTGCAAGGCGATTGGAATATCGACGAACATCACAGTATCGAAGACACGGCGCTGGCTTTAGGTGAAGCCTTGAATCAGGCGCTGGCGGATCGACGAGGAATTGGCCGTTATGGTTTTGTCTTGCCGATGGATGAGGCGCAAGTTCAAGTGGCCTTGGATTTGAGTGGACGGCCTTATTGTCGTTTTGAGGCTGAGTTTAAGCGGGAGTGCGTGGGAGAGTTGCCGACGGAATTGATCTCGCACTTTTTTCAATCGCTGGCGCAGGCTTTGCGGGCAACGATGCACATTCGCGTGACGGGAGAGAATGCGCATCACATGGTGGAGGCCGTTTTTAAAGGCGTTGGACGGACTTTGCGTCAGGCAATGATTTGCAGTGGGATGGAGATCCCGAGTACCAAGGGGGCGTTATGATTGCGATTGTCGAAGGCTGTGGGTCAAACATTGCGTCCTTGCAGTTTGCTTTGGAGCGTTTGGGTTATGAGTCTGTTTTGACAAGTGATCCAGAGCAGATTCAAACTGCGTCAGCGGTGATTTTGCCCGGCGTGGGCTCTGCCAATGCCGCCATGGCGAATTTGCGCGCCTCGGGTTTGGATCAGCTGATTCCACGTCTGACTCAGCCGGTTTTGGGGATTTGTCTAGGCATGCAGATTTTGTATGATTTTTCTGAAGAAGGAGAGACTCCTTGCCTGGGGATTATTCCCGGTCGAATCAAAGCTTTTTCTCCTGACTGTGGCCTGCCTTTGCCGCATATGGGTTGGAATCAATTACAGGGGTTGATGGAGCCTCAGTATGTTTATTTTGTTCATGGTTTTTATGCACCACTGAGCATGCATACCCTGGCCTCAGCGCGCTATGGCATTGAATTGAGTGCCATTGTGCAATGCCGTAATTTTTGGGGAATGCAGTTTCATCCAGAAAAATCAGGCGCAGCCGGGGCGAAATGTCTGGCAGAATTTTTGAGGGGAAGCATCGTATGATTATTTATCCGGCGATTGATTTAAAACAGGGGCGCTGCGTGCGTTTGCTGCAAGGCGATTTTGCACAGATGACTGTTTATGAGCAAGACCCCATTGTTCAGGCACAAGACTATGCGCGTTCAGGTGCAGAATTTGTGCATGTGGTCGACTTGGATGGTGCGCAACAAAAACGCGTGGTCCAGACGGATCTGATTGCACGTTTATGTCAGGAAAATGGCTTGAAAATTCAAGCAGGCGGCGGGATTCGCAGTCTTGCAGATATAGAGCGCTTGTTTCATTGCGGCGTGTCACGAGTCGTGTTGGGCAGTGTGACCGTGTATCAGCCTGACTTGGTTCAAGAATGCTTGCAGCGCTTTGATCCTGAATCATTGACGCTCGCTTTGGATGTGCAATTTAATGCGCAGGGCGTGCCGATGATGGCGACGCAAGGCTGGGCGACCTTGAGTGACATGAGTCTGTGGGATCTTTTGGATCGCTATCCCAATGCCAAACATATTCTCTGTACGGATATCGCGCGTGATGGCGTTTTGCAGGGCGTGAATCTCAACTTATATCGAGAATGTCAGCGTCGTTATCCAGATTTAAAATTTCAAGCCTCAGGAGGGGTGGCGAGTTTAGAGGATCTCAAACAATTGCGGGCCATGGAAATGGCTGGAGTGATTATCGGCAAAGCGTTATACGAAAAACGATTTAGTTTGGAGGAGGCGCTAGAATGTTAGCCAAGAGAATCATTCCCTGCTTAGATGTCAAAGACGGCCAAGTGGTCAAAGGGGTTCAATTTCAAAATCATGAGGTCGTAGGCGAACTCCTCATGCTGGCGCAGTATTACAACCAAATGGGTGCAGATGAATTGGTTTTTTATGATATCAGTGCCAGTTGTGAGGATCGCATTGTCGATGGAACCTGGGTTAAAAAAATCGCCCAGGTTTTGGATATCCCTTTTTGTGTCGCTGGCGGAATCAAAAGCGTTGCCGATGCACGCGTGATTTTGAATGCGGGTGCAGATAAAATTTCCGTGAATAGCCCTGCTTTGTCAGACCCCGATTTAATTAATCGCTTGGTCAAGGAATTTGGCCAACAATGCGTCGTGGTTGGCATAGATAGTCTGTATTCAGAAGGCGCATATCGAGTGTGTCAATTTACTGGAGATAGCAAAAAATCGCAGCAAACTTCGCGTCTGACTGCTGACTGGATTGAAGAAGTGCAAGCCCGTGGTGCTGGCGAAATTGTTTTAAACTGTATGAATCAGGATGGGGTGCGCCAAGGATATGATCTGGTTCAGCTCAAGCAAATGCGTGCAATAACGCGAGTGCCGCTGATTGCGTCTGGGGGCGCTGGGAATGCACAGCATTTTGTGGAGGTTTTTCAGGAATGTCAGGTGGATGGCGCTTTGGCGGCGACGGTTTTTCACAAAAATCTACTCTCTATGTCAGAGCTAAAAAATGTTTTAAAACAAAATCAAATTGAGGTGCGGCCATGTCAAATTTAGAGCTCATTCCAGCGATTATTCAGGATCAGGATTCAGGCAAAGTCTTGATGCTGGGTTATATGAACCAAGAAGCATTAGCAAAAACGCGTGAGACTGGTCTGGTGACTTTTTTTAGTCGCTCAAAACAGCGTTTGTGGCAAAAGGGCGAGACATCCGGC
>CAXNIG010000012.1:0-9094 GCA_964202445.1 Pseudomonadota bacterium | reverse complement strand
AGCAGTGCAATTAAAGCGGTCTGGCGCATATAAGTTGACTTACCCCCCATATTGGGCCCCGTAATAATTAGCATTTTGCGATTTTGATCAAGCAGAGTGTCGTTAGGAATAAAGTGGCCTTCTAAAACAGTTTGAATAACCGGATGGCGGCCTTTTTTAATTTGAATTTCCGGGGTGTTCGTGAGGCTGGGGCACACCCAGTTTAAATGCTCAGCACGTTCGGCAAGATTACTGAGGACATCGAGTTCTGCAAGTGATTCAGCACTGCTTTTTAATAGAGAGAGTGACTCAATTAGCGTATCTAGGAGAGCATCGTAAAGCATTTTTTCCCGCATTAAAGCCCGCTCTTTGGCGCTTAAAATTTTATCCTCAAAACTTTTTAGTTCTGGAGTAATAAAGCGTTCTGAATTTTTGATGGTTTGGCGGCGGATATAATCTGCCGGTGCATTCACGGCTTGTGCTTTGGAAATTTCGATATAAAAACCGCTTACTTTATTATAGGCAACTTTAAGATGAGTCAGGCCGGTGCGCTCACGCTCGCGCACTTCTAAGTCTAATAAAAATTGGTCCAAATTAGCACTCATCATGCGTAGTTCATCTAACTCGCTATCGTAGCCCTCTTTGAGAACACCTCCATCACGAATGAGCATGGGCGGTTCTGCAATGATAGCCTGCTTCAATAAGCCATGGATATCTGGCGCAGGATGCATGGATTTGCTTAACTTCATTAACAGGGGGTTTTGACTTTGCTCTAAAACCTGTTTAAGCAAAGGAATGCGCTGAAGGCTGAGTTGTAATTGGCTTAAATCCCGAGGACGAGCGCTTTTTAAGGCAATACGCATCAAGATGCGTTCGAGGTCGCCCACGCTGCGCAGATGCTCGCGAACATCATTGTGGCATTGCGTGTCTAAAAATGCCTGAATATGACCTTGACGTATTTTAAGTAGGCTAAGATTGCGGATGGGGCGGGCCAACCAACGCTTGAGTAAACGACTGCCCATGGCGGTCATGCTGCGATCAATAATCGAGGCCAAGGTAAACTCGGTACCGCCTTGCAGATTTATATCGATCTCTAAATTACGGCGCGTCGCTGCATCCAGTAAAATAGTCTCGTCAGGCGATTCTATCTGAATATTTTGAATGGGCGTGTGTGCGCTTTTTTGAGTGAGCTTTAAATAGTTGAGGAGCACTCCAGCGGTGATTGTAGGGAGATCTTCCGTCAAGCCTAAGCCTTGTAAATCCTTGACTTGAAAGTGCTGCTCTAACAACCGCTGATTGGTTGCGAGATTAAATTCAAAGTCAGGGCGTTCGGTCAGAGCATAGTGGGTGAGATCAGATTTGAAAGGCAAATTTTCTGCAATCAATATTTCACGAGGCTTTAAGCGTTCGAGTTCGGAATACAGTGCATCTTGATCAGCGAGGGGAATTAAACCAATCTGGCCGCTGGATAAATTTAAATAAGCCAGCATCATAGATGTCTGATCATGATGGAGCGCTGCTAATAAATTATCTTGATTTTGGTTGAGGAGGGCCTCATCACTGACTGTGCCGGGTGTCATAATGCGAACCACTTCACGTTTCACCGGGCCCTTGCCCGTTACTTCGCCGACTTGTTCGCAAATGGCAACAGAATATCCATTTTGTAATAATTTAGCCAGGTATTGTTCGGCTGCATGATAAGGTAGCCCTGCCATGGGGATGGGGCTGCCATTGCTTTGGCCGCGATGAGTTAAAGTGATATCCAATAATTTTGCAGCTTTGTGCGCATCTTCAAAAAACAATTCATAAAAATCACCCATGCGATAAAACAACAGCATCGTGGGGTAGTCTTTTTTGATTCCCAAATACTGTTGCATCATCGGCGTATGTGTTGGCATGGTCATGCGTTATGTTCTCTCTATTCTTACGCTTCCATTGCGGCTTGAATCTGTTGTTGAGGGGTTTGTTTGTAAATCTGCAAATCAATTTGATTGTTTGAAGGTTTGATGCCTAAAATATGCATCGCTGCGAGACCAATCTTACCGAAGACTGGGGCTGAAGCAATCCCCCCCATACCATTATAACCGTGGACATTGGTCATGACGACCGCAATGACCAGCTTTGGATTATTTGCTGGAATCATACCGATGAAAAATCCATTATATTGCGTGGCAAAATAGCCGCCTTGTGGATTATAAACATGCGCAGTACCGGTTTTGCCTGCAACGAGATAGCCGGGAACATCCGCCAAAAAGCCAGTTCCACCTAATTTAAAGCTGGTGACAGTTTCCAAGATTTTAATCATTTGTTGATCCACTGCGGGGCTTATTACGCGGGTTCCATCGGGTGCTTTATCAAGCTTGACGTAACTCAAGGGCAAGAGCACCCCGTCATTAGCAATAGCGGCATAGAGTCGAGCCATTTGCAACAGCGAGGCGGAAATAGAATACCCGAACATCATGGTCGCAAATTGGAAATCACCCAATTGATTGAGTGGATACATATAGCCTGCGGCTTCACCAGGATATTTGCCACCAGTGGGTTTTTGACCCAGTCCAAAAGAAAGGAAAGTGTTGTACAACGGCTGGCGGGGCAGGCTGAGTCCAATTTTAGAAATACCGACGTTACTTGATTTAGTAATCACGCCAGTGACATTCAGCAGGCCAAAATTATCATCGTCTTTAATTTGGTGCCCATCAAGCATATAGAATCCGGGGTTGGTATCCACCGGTGTCGTGGGCGAATACTGGCCGCTGGTTAAAGCGGCGGTAATGGTGACGGGTTTCATGGAGGATCCAGGTTCCAGCTGATCAGTGATAACCTGATCTTTAATATTACTGCCTGCGCGATCGGTCATGGAGTTGGGGTTAAAGCTGGGATAGCTCACTGCAGCAAGGACTTCGCCAGTATGTGGATCTAAGATTACTGCGCCGCCCCAGGTCGCATTTTTGGCCTGCACCTGCGCTGCGATTGCCTGATATGCCACATATTGTAAGCGAGAGTCAATGCTGAGAGTGAGGTCGTGACCATCTTGCGCGGCTTTCATTAAATGATTGATGCTGTAGGTTTGCCCAAGCGCGCTGGTTGTCACGGATTGGCGGCCATAAACAGGGGCCAGAAAATGATTATAGCTGAGCTCCAATCCGCTTTGTCCCGCATCATTGACATCGGTAAATCCAACAAACTGAGCCAGTGCTGGCCCTTCTGGATAAAAGCTTTGTTGATTGCGTTGAACGGATACACCCGGAATATCCATTGCATCGATATTGTTGGCAATATTAGGAGGGAGGTTTTTTTTGGCAATAATATAACGGGAGTTGGGATTGGGCGCAAGGATTGCGTTGATTTGAGCCTCGCTTAAACCCAGATTAGGGTTTTGAGCGAGTAAACTAATATTGTTAGGATCTTGGGAAAATACTTTGCCATCAATGATAATATTATCGATAGGTGCGCTGATGGCGAGTGGAACCCCGTTTCTGTCAAAAATAACCCCGCGATTAGCTGGGATGATCCGAGGATGATCGGCTTGCGCCAAGCCTTTGTTTAATAAAAAACTACGATCAAAGCTGACTAAAAACAACAGGCGTAAAATTAAAATGACCAAGAGCGTCATAAAAATGACGATGAGGGCTTTATAGCGCTGTCTGGAAAAGGAGCTCTGACTTAAAAGCATGAGCTAAAGCCTGCAATTAAAGTATTCAGTTTGTCTGGACTCACCATGCCCGGAATGATGTTGGCAATACCTGCTTTGGATTTATATAAAATGGCAGGGGTCGCGGTGAGTTGGGTTTCAGTTAAAAAAGCCATATTGTTTTTAAGTTGTTGTTGGACTTTGACGCTAGGTGAGTTCAGTGGGGGGGCGCCACCTTCTTCCGTACTTTCGTTAAAGTTGCTTTCATTTTGCAGTAACATTGCAAGAGGGGAGGGGCTGCTTAAAATTGCATATGCTCGCCCCGCACTGGTGTCCTTTAAAAAAGCAACGGGAATCCAGCGCACAGCCAGGGTGCCTTGTTGAATAGCAGGTTGTACCAATTGAAAGAGGCGGTGACAATAAATACAGTTTGGGTCAAATAAAATATACGCCTGATGAGGCGCGGTATTTTCACCTTGCTGAATATAAGTCACATTGCTGATATAGTTAAAAGCAAGAGAAGCCGATTGTGGTGCAATATAGCTTTGATAGTTTTGGGCAGAAATATCGCTGCCATCGGCTGCAATCACCGTGCCTGAAATGAGATAATGTTGCTGATTATCCATATAAATAATGGTTTGAGAATTGTCTCGCGTAGATTGCACAACATATCCCTCTAAATTACCAATAGCTGTAAATTGGTTGAGTACAGTTAAGTTGCCATGGCTGATTTGATTGATCAATGCAGGTGCATTCGCAGTATTAGGGGCAGTATACCACCAGTACACGCCAGCACAGCTAGTCAGACAGATAATAGCAGTAATAAAGATAGTGAGCAGCATTTTACGCATGGGTTCTCCTAAAAAAAAGCCCGTCTAAGCGGGCTTTTTTATTTGATAGAGTGAACAGTTTAGCTTTGGCTGGTCGTGTTCACCGCAGTGACTTTAGGTTTGCCAATTGAAATCAATTCAATTTTAAAAGTCAGTGCTTGGTTGGGGCCGATTTGTTGAGGTGCATTGACACCATAGGCTAAATCAGGAGACATATAAACCATCCAGGTAGAGCCGACAGGCATTTTTTGCAGGGCTTGAGTCCAGCCTGGAATCACTTGATTCAGTTGGAAGCTGACGGGCTGTCCTCTTTTATAAGAACTATCAAATACAGTACCATCAGGTAAAGTGCCCTCATAATTCACGGTCACGGTTTGCTTGGCGGTTGGCATTTTGCCTGTGCCTGCGGTCATCACTTGATAATACAAACCAGGAGCCAGTTGTTTAACACCGGGTTCAGCGGCTACTTTAGTCAAATAAGCTTGGCTTGCAGTCAGGTTTGTTGTGGCCAGAGTCTGCTGTTTTGCCATGGCTTGCTGCATCATGGTTTTTTGATAAGCCACTAAAGTAGACTGCATATCCTGAGGTGTCATAGCTGGGGTTTTGCCACTCAAGCCATCTTGCACGCCCGCTTGAAACTGAGTGTTTTCAATGCCAATTCCTTGCGTTTTAAAGCCATTACCAATATCAAACCCAATTGCATAACTGACTTTGTCCATTTCTGTTTTGAGAGAAGGGCTAAAAAAAGTTGCGTTAGCGCAAGCTGTCACGCCAAGTCCAATGGCTACTGCGAGGCAAATGATCTTTTTATTCATGAATTTTAGTATCCTTATGTTGGTTTATTAAAATAACCAGACTATCATAAAAAGCTTTCTTACTTTTGTCAATCGCGGGCTAGATTGATTGGAATGCCATGTGGATAAATTAAGAGATCTAAGCTGGCTAGATTCGATGAGCAATGAATGATTTGTGCGGGTAGGCCGTAATGAGCGATGACGTTTGAGTTTATTAAAATAGTATTGTCCGTCACAATAAAGTCAGCGGTATTGGCTTGAAGGGTAGAAATGTCTACCAGCCAATAATAAGGATTAAATTCAGAATTAATTTGCGCCATGGGTAAGTGTGCATAGAGCGTCAAGGGGCGGCTGCTCCAGTAGTCGCCGATGCCTTGCTGCAAATGATATTGCTGCTGTGCATGCCGCACGCATTGAATCCAAGGCCAGTTGTCATCAGGATTGCCAAATAAATACCTCAGAGAGACAGCCTGTGGCAGAAAGATAAAAAGTAGAGTTTGCATAACGAAAATGCATGCTTTGGAATAATGTGCCGTTTGTTTTAATTGGGGCTGTGAGAGTTCGGTCTGCAGTAGTGGTATGCTCATAAAAAAAATGGGCAAGTAGAATGCAGGGCTAATATGGAGAAAAAAGAATGCATTTAATTGTTCTGTTGATGCATAAGCGGTAATGTCCGGATCAAAGAAAAGCATGGCAAAAAAGCTGAGCGTAACAAGATAAATCATAAATATGCGAAGAAAGCGCATTGCCTCATTGCAAGTATTGATTTTAAAAAGATAAGCGACAGAGAAGATCCATAAAGCAAAGAGAGGAGGGTTGTGAAATAGGGCTAAAATGAGCCCCTTAAGCATTTGTTTGAGCATCAGTGGAATATTGCGTGTTAAAGGATTGAGGATATGATCATAGTTGATATTAAAGTGAAAGAGGCCTAAATGCTTTAATAAAATATATCCACTGGCCGATGCAATGAGAATAATGAAGCCACTGTATAGGCTTGGTGTGCGCACATTTTTGATGTAAAAAAAGTAAAAAGCAAGGCTTGATAAAGCTGGAAGAGCGCAGCAGCTGAGGTAAGACGGATCGCTTAAAGCGCTCGCAAAAGCAGTAAAGAAAAGGCAAATTAATAGGCCGGCGCGATTTTTTTGGGTAAACAAAAGCAGTAAAAGCAACCAAAGTGTTAAGAGTGTCATGATGCCGGTATTAAAAAAATGATCATCAAAGCGCAGAGCTTGATCAAAGGAGTCCATGGTCCAAAAAAATGGCACTGCAAGTAAGGTGATACTGAGTAGCAGCATGCTTTGATATAAGCGTAACTCGATTGGGTTTGCACTGATCAATTTAGCAATTTTTAAGAATAAAAAATAAAACAAATAGATCTGGAGCAGTGTCGCAAAAATAAATGCATGGGGCATATTTAAAAACAGACGACAGGTAAAATAAAACAACATTTGCAAAAAGTCTGGGCAAGCCATGATGATAAAGTTATGAAGGGGTTGATGTTTCAAGAATAGGCCTTGATAGATCGTTTCTATATAGAGCATATCTGCATTATATAGTTTTTCTGCAATCGTCGGATTACGGGTTAAAATTAAGTAAAATCCACCCGCAAATAAAACGAAAGTGAAGAGCGCTGAGCTGAGTTTTTTCATTGTGCTTGCGCTGAGATAAGATTTTAGAATTTTGATTATTGTAAATTTGAGCGTTTCAGTCAAGGCTTATTGCAATCACAGGCTTAAATGGTTTAGTATGATCCATCAGTGGTGAATGATGTTGATGTGGAGATGCCGGTGCTGCCAGAAATAGATTGCCTGAAAATGGCTAAAGAAAATCAAGTGATCAAAGCGCGTTATGCTTTATCTGATTTTTTGCGCTTGGCACCCATGTTGGCGGATACGCAAGGTGAGGTCGTTTTTGAATGGGCATTTTATTTTAATGCGGGTAAACAGTTGCAGGCTAAATTAACCTTGCAGGCGCCAGTGCATTTAACTTGTCAGCGTTGCAATGGTGCGCTGGATTTTATGATAGATGCTGAAATTGAGATGCAGCAGGTTAAAACCGAGGCTGAGGCTGAAGCGCTCCCTTTAGCTGTGCAGCCCTTGTATTTAGATGAGCTAAATCAGATTAAGCCGTATGAAATTTTAGAAGATGAATTGATCCTGGCTTTGCCGATGTTTCCAATGCACGAAAAAAAAGATTGTTCTTTGTCGCAGAATCAGGCATACTATGCAACCTCTGATTTAGAACAGAAAAATACGTACAAACCTTTTGCCAGTTTGCATGAATTGGCAGATTTGAAGGAGAAAAAAAGTGGCAGTTCAACAAAGTAAAAAATCACGCTCACGTCGTGATATGCGTCGCGGACATGATGGTTTAACCGCAGCTGCGGTATCCGTTGATGCGTCAACGGGTGAGACTCATTTGCGTCATCATGTGACCCCAAATGGATTTTATAAAGGACGTCGCCTGGTTGCTAAAAAGTCTGAAGACTAAGCTAGGACAATCATGGCAATCATTGCGATTGATGCGATGGGAGGGGATCATGGAATTCATTCCACAATCCCTGGTGCGTTAGATGCGCTGAAAAAGCATCCGCAGCTCACTTTAGTTTTAGTGGGTGACGCTATACTTATTCAAAAAAAATTACAGCAATTAAAAGTCATTAATCATCCGCGCATTGAGGTTCAGCACGCTAGTGAAGTGGTGGAGATGGATGAGTCTCCTTCTCATGCCTTACGCAATAAAAAAGACTCCTCGATGCGTGTTGCCATCAATTTGCTGAAAGAAGGGCGGGTGAATGCCTGCGTCAGTAGTGGGAATACCGGTGCGTTGATGGCGACTTCACGCTTTGTGTTAAAAACGTTGCCAGGCATTGATCGTCCTGCAATTATTTATGGAATGCCGGGAATCAATCCCCAAACAGGTGAACGTGCTTTATCACATATGCTTGATTTGGGTGCTAATGTGGAATGTACGGCAGATCACTTATTTCAATTTGCTTTGATGGGCTCGATCCGTACTGCATTTGTTGATCATATTAAAAAGCCTCGTGTCGCTTTGCTAAATATTGGCGAGGAGGAAATGAAGGGCCTGGATGTCATCAAAGAAACGGCTCAGCGTTTAGCTGCTTGCCCGGATATTCATTATATTGGTTTTATTGAGGGTAATGATATTTTCTGGAATAAAGCGGATGTCATTGTCTGTGATGGGTTTGTCGGCAATGTTTCTTTAAAAACCATGGAAGGCGTCGCAAAACTGATTTCCTCTGTGGTCAAAAGTGCATTTCGACGTAATTTATTTTCAAAGTTTTTAGGTATTTTAGCCTATCCTGTATTACGAACGATTAAAAGTAAAATGGATCCCCGTTATTATAACGGAGCTAGTTTTCTGGGGTTGAAGGGAATTGTGATTAAGAGTCATGGCGGCGCAGATGCCCTGGCTTTTTCAATGGCTATTTCTGTTGCAGTGGAAGAGGTTGTGCAAAATATTCCTGGCCGAATTCATGATCAAATTGAGCATCTGCTTGGATCCAAAAATGAGTGCTAGAATTGCAGGTGTGGGGGCATATTTACCAAAGCGAATACTGACGAATGCAGATATTTCTAATTTTGTTGAAACCAGTGATGCGTGGATTCAAGAGCGTGTAGGGATTCGGGAGCGGCGGATTGCTGAGGGTCATGAAACAAATGCGTTTATGGCGACAGAAGCGGGGCGCGCTGCATTATTGCATGCAGGTATTGCTGCAGAGGACTTAGACTTAATTATTGTGGCTACTTCGACGCCAGACCATATGATGCCTGGGGTGGCTTGTTCGGTGCAGGCTGTTTTGGGGGCGAGTTGTCCTGCGTTTGATTTGAATGCAG
>CAXNIG010000011.1:0-9163 GCA_964202445.1 Pseudomonadota bacterium | reverse complement strand
TAATCATTGGTATCATGTGATCTTGACGGAAGGACGGAATCGAGAAGTTCGACGTATGTTTGAGTACTTTAATTTGACAGTGAGCCGTTTAATCCGCGTGCGCTTTGGTGACATTGTGTTGCCGCGAGAGTTGCCACGAGGTAAAACGGTCATGTTAGGGGATAGCGAGGTCGCCGCGCTGTTTAAAAGCGTCAACCTGAGGGTCTAGAGCATGGTCTTAGGCATCTTTAATCAATTATTAGTGGTTCTTGTTGTAACCATTGGAGTGGTTGCAGCTTGCCGTCGCCTGAGTTTTCCCCCGATTGTGGGATATATTCTTGTTGGATTGTTGATTAGCTTGATTGGCCATGCTTCGTTCCAGCATTTTTCTAAGTTGACGGTCCTCGCGCGATATGGTGTCGTGTTTTTGTTATTTTCGATTGGCTTGGACTTTTCTCTGCCGCGTTTAATCAGTATGAAAAAAATGGTTTTTGGCTTGGGTAGCTTGCAGATGTTGGCCTGCGGTGGGCTGAGCTATGTACTCTGTTTGTTGTTACATCTGGATGGATTGACCAGTTTTGTCGTGGCGATTGCTGTGGCAATGTCTTCGACTGCGATTGTAAGTAAAATTTTGAAAGAAAATGGTCAGACGGGTTCCCATGTTGGGCATTTGACAATGAGTATGTTGATCTTTCAGGATTTGATGGTGGTGCCTGCGATTATCATCACTACTTTTTTTGCAACCCATACTGGTGGCAGTATACTGAGTTCATTGTTGGTAGAGTTGTTAAAAGGTATTTTTACTTTTGCGGTTTTGGTCTTAGTCGGTAAGCGTATTTTTACGCCTATTTTTCATGAGGTTGCGCGTTCTCGTTCAGCAGAACTCTTTACGCTGGCCACGTTGTTTGTGGTTTTGAGTGCAGCGTATTTTTCAGATTTGATGGGCATGTCCACTGAGTTTGGTGCGTTTTTAGCCGGTGCGATTTTGGGGGGTACCCCTTATCACCATCAAGTTGAAAGTAATATTCGACCTTTTCGAGATGTGTTGCTCGGTTTGTTTTTTATCGGGATTGGTACGCTGTTGAACATTGATGTCTTTGTGGCTTATTTTACCTGGATTATTGCCGCGGCCTTGATTATTTTTGTGGTTAAATTTTTGATTGTTGCAGCTTTGGTTAAGCATTTAAAATTAGGCGATCAGCGCGAGGCAGTAAAAGTGGGCTTGCTGTTGGCTCAAGCCGGAGAATTTGGTTTTGTCTTGGTTGCATTGGCTTCAGAATTTGATTTTTTAGGAGATATGCAGGCACAGATTATTTTAGCCTCGTTGATTGTGAGTATGCTGTTTTCGATGTTGAGTTTGCGCTTTCAAGATAAGCTGATTCCACTCTTGATGCGCCTTCTTTTTGGTCGATGTAAAATGGTGCCCGATGCGTTGCAAAATATCCAGTTGACCCCAGGAGTGATTTTGATTGTGGGCTTTAGTCGGATTGGTCAGTGGGTGGCAAAAGCAATTAGTACGCAAGGGCATGATTATCTAGCCCTCGATTTAGATCCAACCATTGTGAATCAAGCGCGTTTAGCAGGGGAAAATGTGGTGTATGCAGATGCCGCAGATACCCATATTTTACAGAACTTGCGTATTGAACAGGCCAAGGCGATTGTTCTCACTTTTGAAGATTCAGCGCTGTCTCTGAAAGTATTGCAGCAAATGCGTTTATGTAATCAGACGGTGCCCATTTTAGTGCGAACGCATGATGATATTGATATGGAAGCTTTGTTGGCAGCGGGTGCAACTGAAGTGATTCCGGATGCATTAGAAGCCAGTTTGATTTTGAGTATGCATATCTTGTCAAATTTAGGAATGGATAAGGCCAATGTGATGATTTGGGGCAATGAATTGCGCCAGGATCGCTATAAGTTATTGAAAGGTTATTTTGTAGGGGAGGATCTGAACGCCGATCCAGATGCTCCGCGGCAGCAACAGCGTGCGATTTTGATTCAAGAAGGCTGTTTTGCTGAAGGGAAAACCATCTTTCATTTAGATATCCATCAGTTTGGTATTGAAGTTATTGCAATGCGTAAGAATGGCATTGTCGGCTCCAAGCCTGCGCATCAAACAAAAGTACATGCTGGAGATGTTTTGATTGTTGCAGGATTTTTGGATAATTTGGATCGTTTTGAGATTCATATCGTTGAGGGGCGTTAAATAAATGGGGGGGTTAGAGGAAGGGCGGGTTTTTTTGAGTGCGCTGCATAATCCCTATCAAAATCTGGCATTAGAACACGGTCTTTTTCAAAGCTTGCCTGCGCCCAGCCTTTTTTTGTATACAAACGCGCCGTGTGTGGTGATCGGTCGTGCACAGAATCCTTGGGTTGAAGCTAATCTTCCTTTTATGCAAATGCAGCATATTCCCCTGGTGCGACGGCAAAGCGGTGGGGGCACAGTGGTGCATGATTTAGGTAATCTTAATTTTAGTTTTATCAGCCCCAAAGCGCAGCATAATAAAACGCAGAATCTACAAATTATTCTTCATGCCTTGCAGCGTTTAGGGATTCCTGCAGAAATGAATGAGCGCCATGATTTGATTTTACAAGGCAAAAAGATCTCCGGCAGTGCATTTCGGGAGACGCGCAATAATTGCTTTCATCACGGCACGCTTTTGATTGATGCAGATCTCCCCATGCTGCGAGAAGCGCTGGCGGCCCCTCCCAGAAGCATCAGGACCAACGCAGTCAAATCAGTGCGCAGTTCGGTGATGAATCTTCGCGATTTTAATTCAGTATTGTCACTGCAGCAGATTCAAGCTGAAATCATCCAGTCCTTTTTACAGTATCACAAGATTCAACTCACTTCAGTTATTTTGGGGCTGGCAGCATTAGATCATCCGCTGATCCAGGCCGAATATAATCTGTATCAAAGCCATGAATGGCTCTATCACAAGACACTACCTTTTGAAGAGCACATTGACATCAATGGGCAGGCTGTAAAAATAACCGTAGAAAATGGTGTGATTACCCATTGTCAGCCCCTGCTTCCTCAGTGCAGCGCTTGGATCAAGCGTGATTTTTCTCTATGGAGTTTAAAATAAATCACCTTCGCTTTGATGTTCAGCGTGATAGGATGAGCGTACATTAGGGCCGGAGGCGACGTTTTTAAAGCCCATTTTTTTGGCGAGCTCGCCGAAGGCTTGATATTGTGTCGGAGTGACATAGCGTTTGATGGGGAAATGAAAGTTGCTAGGTTGTAGGTATTGGCCAATCGTGATCATATCGACATGATGTTTGCGTAAGTCTGCTAAAGTGATTTCAACTTCTGCATCGGTTTCACCCAGGCCTAACATAATCCCTGATTTGGTGGGAATGTTGGGCATGCGCGCTTTATATTCTTGTAGAAGGCGTAACGACCAGGCATAGTCAGAGCCGGCGCGCACTTCTGGGTATAAGCGCTCAACGGTTTCAATATTGTGATTGAACACATCGGGGGGATGGGTTGCCAGTTGATCAATCGCAATGGGGAGGCGGTTTTTGCCGCGAAAGTCAGGGACGAGAATTTCAATCTTGATGCCTGGGTTGGCTTTGCGCGTTTCTTGAATGCATTGAGCGAAATGGGTGGCGCCGCCATCGCGTAAATCATCGCGGTCCACGGAGGTAATGACGACATATTTAAGATTCATTTCTCGAATGGCTGCAGCTAAATTATGGGGCTCGTTGATATCGAGTGCGTCTGGGCGCCCATGAGCAACATCACAAAAACTGCAGCGTCGGGTGCATTTGTCGCCCATAATCATGAAGGTGGCTGCCCCTTTGCTAAAGCATTCTGCCAGATTGGGGCAGGAGGCCTCTTCACACACTGAGCTTAATTTTTTTTCACGCAGGATTGCTTTGATGCGATTGATCTCGGAGGCTTCGTTGGCTTTTGGTAGCTTGACATATAACCATTCTGGTAAGCGTAAGCGCGTTTCAGTTTTTTCGATTTTAATCGGAATACGTGACAATTTGTCATAATCACGGTGTTTTTGGGTTACATCAGGTGTGTGCATGAGAGTCCTTGCTTCCATTGAGAGATGACATTTTCCATTAAATGAGGGGTTTTGACAAATTCGCAGATCTGAGTCATCTGTAAATGAGCATAACCACAGGGATGGATTTGTTTGAAAGGGCTGAGATCCATCTCCACATTAAGCGCCAAGCCATGATAAGAGCGCGCATTGCGAATGCGTAAACCCAAGGAGGCAATTTTGGCATTGTTGACATACACGCCAGGCATGCCCTCGCGGAGATGTGCATTGATTTGCCAAGCTTGAAGAAACTGTAGGGTCTGTGTTTCAATTTGCTTCACAAATTCTGCAGCCGCTATTTTTTGGCGACGCAAATCAATTAAAAAATAGACCATCAGTTGGCCCGGGCCATGATACGTAATTTGTCCGCCACGATCAGTTTTAACCAGAGGAATCTCGCTCTGATAAAGTCGCATTGCAGGGTCACCGTTTCGCCCCAAAGTAAAAACAGGGGGGTGCTCGCATAGCCAAATTTCATCAGGCGTTTCGGGTGTGCGCTCTGTGGTAAAGGTCATCATTTTATTTAAAATAGATTCATATGGGCATAAGCCTAAGTCACGGATTTGCATGGTTTAGAGAACCATTTTGACTTCTGGGTGCGTGGACAAAATCTGATAGAGTTGATCCAGTTGGCTTTTAGATTGTGCGATAAAAGTCGCCGTCACTGAGAGATATTTGCCACCGCTGCTTTCACGTGTTGAGAGTGTGACGGTTTCCAGTGTAACGCCGACCTCAGCTAAGGCGGTGCGGACAATCTTTTCTAAATCGACTTCTTTGGCCGCCATGGTTTTAATTGGAAAGGAGCAAGGAAATTCAAATAAAGTCTCAAGTTGCTGTTGGTCCATGAGGAGTTGTGCCTGGTTTGAAAATACAGTTCATTCTAACTCGGAATGCACTTTGGTGCAAATGTGGGTGCCTCTTCTTCGTAGTAGGCTTGGGTGTGAGGTGGTTTTTTGCTACAATGCTTGCAATCAGCATTATAAAAGGAGAGTGCGTGTGCGGGAACGTTTAATCGGTGAGGCCTTAACCTTTGATGATGTATTGTTGCTTCCTGCGCATTCTTTAATTTTACCTAAAGAAGTCAGCTTGTCGACATCGTTGACGCAGCAGATTCAGCTGAATATTCCTTTTTTGTCTGCCGCCATGGATACCGTAACAGAAGCGCGCATGGCGATTGCTTTGGCTCAGGAAGGTGGCATGGGTATTATTCACAAAAATATGCCACTTGAATTGCAGGCGCGCGAAGTGCGTAAAGTCAAAAAATTTGAAAGTGGTGTGATTAAAGATCCGGTGACTGCGGAGCCGACACTGCCTATTTCTGCTTTGTTGGAGCTGATTCGGCAGCATCATTTTTCTGGGGTTCCCGTGGTGCAAGGTAAACAATTGATTGGCATTGTGACGAGTCGAGATATTCGTTTTGTGACGGATGTAAATCAGCCCATTAGTAATGTGATGACGCCGAAAGAAAAACTGGTGACCGTGAAAGAAGGCGCCAGCCGTGCCGAAGTACAAGCTTTATTGCATGAACACCGCATTGAAAAAGTATTGGTTGTGAATGATGCCTTTGAATTGAAAGGTCTCATGACCGTTAAAGATATTCAGCGCGCTATGGAAAAGCCTTTGGCGTGTAAAGATGCCAGTGAACAATTGCGTGTGGGTGCGGCAGTGGGTGCTGGAGGAGATACAGAAGAACGTGTGGAGGCTTTGGTCAAATCAGGTGTCGATGTATTGGTGGTTGATACGGCGCATGGGCATTCAGAGGGGGTCTTGGAACGAGTGAGATGGATTAAAAAGCATTATAAAGTGGAAGTGATTGCTGGAAATATTGCAACCTTTGATGCGGCAAAAGCCTTGATGGATTGTGGTGCGGATGCCTTGAAAGTCGGCATTGGGCCAGGCTCTATTTGTACCACCCGAGTGATTGCAGGTGTGGGCGTGCCTCAGTTGACAGCGATTTCTGAGGTCGCGCGTGCGTGCAAAAATAGTAAAGTCAAAATTATTGCAGATGGCGGAATTCGTTATTCAGGAGATGTCGTCAAGGCTCTGGCCGCAGGGGCTGATGTTGTGATGATGGGCAGTTTGTTTGCAGGGACAGAAGAGTCTCCTGGTGAGGTCGAGTTATTTGAGGGGCGGACCTACAAAGTATATCGAGGGATGGGGTCGATTGGTGCGATGTCGCGTGGGTCGAGTGATCGTTATTTTCAAGAAGGAACAGCCGGCGATAAATTGGTGCCAGAAGGAATTGAAGGGCGGGTGCCGTACCGTGGCCCCATGATCCAAGTGGTTCATCAATTGCTGGGGGGCTTGCGTTCTGGAATGGGGTATACAGGATGCGCGACGATAGATGATCTACATACGAAAACGCAGTTTGTAAAAATTTCGAGTGCGGGGGTTAAAGAAAGTCATGTGCATGATGTGGCGATTACCAAAGAACCACCGAATTATCAGATTAAAACCAATTAAGGGGTGGTCATGCATTTCAAAAATATTGGTATCATGGGCACACATCGTAATCCACTGGTCGGTCAAACTGTTGAACAGGCGACCCATGTTTTAAAAAAATTAGGCGCGACCGTTTATGTGGAGGCGGATTCTGCAAAGGGTTTAAATCTGGTTGGTTCGACTGTGCTGGCGATGCCAGAGTTTTGTGAGCACATTGATTTGGTCATTGCGGTGGGTGGGGACGGTAATTTATTGCATGCCGCACGAATCATGTCCTTGAAAGGCATTCCAGTGATGGGCATCAATCGGGGCCAGTTAGGCTTTTTGACCGACTTATCGCCGGATGATTTAGCGCTGCCCTTGCAGCAGATTTTAAAAGGGGAATACCTCACCGAAGAGCGGTTTTTGTTAGAGGGGAAAGTGCTGCGTCAAGATGGAACTGTTTTTGATGCGGGCAATGCCCTAAACGATGTGGTGTTGTTTCCAGGAGATGTGGCGCAATTAATTGAATTTGAAATGCGGATTGATGGTCAGTTTGTTTATAGTCAGCGTTCGGATGGTTTAATTATTGCAACGCCAACGGGTTCGACAGCCTATGCTTTATCAGCGGGTGGCCCGATTATGGCGCCCCATTTGGAGGCGATGGTTTTAGTCCCCAAATTGCCCCATACCTTAACCAGTCGCCCCGTCGTTATTGATGCCAAAAGCGTGATTGAAATCCGTCTGGCAGAATACAACAAAACCGCGCCCCGCTTGAGTTATGATGGTCAAAGTCATGTGACTTTAAGTTTAAGTGATCGGGTCTTTATTTCAAAGCAGGCACAACCCCTCATTTTGCTCCATCCAAAGGATTATAATTATTATGCCATCTGGCGCGAAAAATTGCATTGGGGGCATCAATTGATTGCCTTGAAGGGCGCTGTCAATGCTGACTGAGTTGCTTATTCATAATTTTATCATTATTGATCAGCTGCAATTGGAGTTTAACGCAGGGATGACGGTGGTGACGGGTGAGACGGGGGCCGGTAAGTCTATTTTGCTGGATGCCATTGAGTTTGTCTTAGGTGCGCGAGCAGATGTAAAAATCATTCGTAATGGTGCATCGCAGTGTGATATTACGGCTGTTTTTGCAGTCCAGCCCAACCATCCCGCTTTAGATTATTTGCAGGAAAACGATTGTCCTGTTGATGATGGGGTGATTATGCTGCGTCGTATTTTGAATCTGGAAGGGCGCTCTAAAGTTTATTTGAACCAACAGCCGGTTAATGTGGGGCAGCTCAAGCATGTGGGTGCTTTATTGATTGATCTGGTGGGTCAATATGAGCATCAAAAATTGCTGAAATCAGAGGCCCAGTTAGCCAGTTTAGATGCATTTGCACAAGTAGATACAGCGCCAGTGCAGGCTTTATTTAGTGAGTTGACGGTATTACGTAAAAGCCTGGAAGATTTGCAGGCCCAGCGTGCGGAGTCTCAAGCTAAATTGGAACTGCAGCAGATGCAGCTGGGCGAATTACGTGAGCTCAATCTGCAGCTGGGCGAATTAGATGCCCTGCATGAGGAGCAGAAAAAATTATCTAGTGTCAGTGAATTACTGGCCACAAGTGCGCATATCCTGACAGAGGTGAAAGAAGATGACCTGAGTTTATTGGTGCGTAGCAAGCAAATTGAAAAGCAATTGATTCATCTTGCCGCAGATTACACCGAATTGAATGGCGCCTCTAGTTTATGGCAGGAGGCTATTATTTTATTGACAGAGGCCACTGCAGATATAGAGGGCTTTTATCAAAGTTTGAATTTGGATCCGGAGCGTTTAAGCCAGGTTGAAGAACGTCTGCAAGCGATTTATGCGGCTGCGCGGAAGTATCATACTGAGGCGCACTTATTAGCTGATTTTTATCAAAATTTGGAGTCTGCATTGCGGGGCGCTGAGCAATTTGATTCTTTAATTCAAGAAAAAACCATGGCTGTCGATTTTGTCTTAGATCAATACGATCAAGCAGCTTCAAAGCTCAGTGCGCTTCGTCAGTTGAAAGCCAAGATTTTAGAAAAAAAGATCAGTGAATCGATGAAGCAATTGGGGATGTCGCAAGGTGAGTGTCATTTACAGCTCAAGGCAGATCCGACTCAGCGTAAGGCCGTAGGCATTGATCAGCTCGATTTTTTGGTGCGCATTAATCCGGGTCAGCCTTTTGCGGCATTAAAAGAAGTCGCTTCAGGCGGAGAGCTCTCACGCATTGCTTTAATTGTTGCGGTATTAACGGCAGAACGAGATGCCGAAACCACATTCATTTTTGACGAAGTCGATGTGGGGATCAGTGGTGCGGTCGCAGAACAAGTGGGGGCGTTGATTCATGCCTTAGCAAAAGATCGGCAAATTTTATGCATTACCCATTTACCCCAAGTAGCCCTAAGAGGCGACGCGCATTTGCAGATCAAAAAAAGATTTACCGCAGACGCTACTTTCAGCGAAGCCACGTGGCTAGACCATGAATCTAGAGTTATAGAAATCGCTAAAATGATTAGCGGCAGCGAAATTTCACAATCTGCATTAGATCATGTAAGAAAGAGCTTGACATTTTTTAAGAATCCTTTAGAATAGCCATCTCTAGCGGGAATAGCTCAGTTGGTAGAGCGCAACCTTGCCAAGGTTGAGGTCGCGAGTTCGAGCCTCGTTTCCCGCTCCA
>CAXNIG010000010.1:0-9517 GCA_964202445.1 Pseudomonadota bacterium | reverse complement strand
ACGCTTCAAGCATTTGCAAAAAATCCGCCGCCTCCAGCAATTGATCCTCATTAAAAATCCGAATTCCATGCTCAGCCAAAAGGGCTGCTGTGATACCTTGGCCTGGAATCGTTCGTCCACTGAATGTCCCATCATAAACTGCCTCATTGCCACAGGAAGGGCTACGCGCCTTTAAAAGCGCAATCTTAATTCCATGCTGCTGACAAAGCTTCAGGGCAATTTCAGCGCCCCTCTGAAATTCTACAGTGACATCCGCGCCTTGCTTTGTTAAAACTTGACGCCCAATCATTTCAGCGGCTGGACGGGGCGTTGGTAAGCCACCAGCCATTTCTGGACACACCGAAACAAAGCGCCCCTCTTTCATCCATTGACTCACAAGCTGATGTTCGATGAGCTTACCCTCGCCATTATAGCGAACTTTTGCGCCTAAAAGGCAACCACTAATCAGTATTTTTTGCATGATTCCTTCCCATTATCAAAAAGCACAGCGGCCCCACCCAGCAAAATACAGTAGACAATCGGCAAAAGAATCACCGCACCCATATGCACAAATCCCAAAGCCATAACAATCAAGGTCGTCAGCCCCATATTGATAAAACTCATCATCGCTGAAGCATTCGATTTATCCTCTATTTTAGCGGTTGCAATCCCTGAGGCACTGGCATAAATAAATCCAAGCCCAATATAAATAACCAATAACGGATAAATACACAGCCCATCACATCATACCATAAAAATCAGAACCATAAGAAACATCTGGACTTCTCGGACGAGGCACTCCACCTCGATCCAAGACTCTTCCATGCCGCTCTGCCAAGAGACCACAGCATATGCTAAGGAGACATGCAGCCAATCCCAAAGCCATAATCACAATCCCCGCAGTGACGCTTCTTAGAATATGTCGATGCTCCCCTGCAGCAATAAGAAAGCCACCACCACACAGACCAGCGATACCGATCACCATGAACAGTCGATTGGTACAACAAGCGCGTTGCGCTCGCAGTTCTGCATCATCAAGTATGGCTAGCCGACTTTCTATTTCTGCCCTAAGAAAAGGCGCGACGGTGGGCATAGCTCGCTGTAAAGCTGCTCGTGTTCGCATGGGGTCCAAGCTTCTTGCAATTAATAATCGCATATTAGCCATGCTCTGCAGATCATCTTTCCAATTTTTGGATATGGATCGCAAATTTAAAAAATCGCTCAAATTTAAATATCCTGCAATCTGCAAACGCAGCTCTGTTGAAATGCCAGGAATGTGAGGCCTGAACTGAACACTCGCATTTGCTCGATCTGCATTCGTTAATAAGGGTCGTCGATAAGCTTGCATGGTATACTCCTTTTTTGTTTTTGATTTTTTGTTTTTGATCTTGTTAAGCATTATTATAAATGCTAGTATTGTTAAATATAATTGACATTTATGCCACAATAAATTACCAAAGGTTAACAATGAGCACTATTAAACAATTAGAAATTTTTGTCAAAGTGATCGAATGTGATGGCGTGATTCGGGCTGCCAATGCTCTCCATGTGACACCTCCCGCTGTGACCAAACAGATCAAAACCATGGAGGCTCATTTAGGTATTGCGCTCTTTAATCGCATCGGTCGCAAACTCGTTTTGACTGAAATGGGCCAGCTGTATTATCAGGAGGCGACTCAAGCCTTGCATAATCTCAAGCAATTGGAAGCGCTAATCAAAACAGGTAAAAAAGAAGTCTCTGGTATTTTGAAAGTTCGCTCTTCACAATTCTTTGCGCATCAACGTTTATTGCCGCAACTGCCCCAATTTTTGGAACGTTACCCCAAACTGCAATTGAATCTGGAATTGCAGGAATCTGCTGCTGATTTTTTGACGGATAAAGTAGATGTTCTATATGGCACCTCCATTCCTAGCCAGACCCATTGGGAGCAAAAACAAATTGGCGTCACCCGCTATGTTCTCTGCGCCAGCCCAGGCTATATCAAGCAAACTGGGATTGTGCATGATATCGCGGACCTGCAAAACCATCGCTATCTGACGCATACAGGCCGCAACCCGGACAATCTGATTCGTTTTAAAAACCAGGAAATTATGGTCTCGCCTTATCTGTGGTTTAATAGTTATGATGGCTTATTCGGGGCAGCGCTACAGGATCTTGGATTGATTTGGGTGCATTATCCTGCGGTGGAGTCTCTTCTACAAACAGGCAAACTGATTGAACTACTCCCCAAAGAAGCGCCGCCAGCGCAACCCGTCTATATCCAATATTTGCATGGCGAATATATCGATCCAAAAATTCGCGCTTTTGTGGACTTTTTCTCTAATGAGTCGACAAACGGCAGTTTATACCAATCCAAAGTTTGAACGAGACTTACTGCCTGCTCAAACAATCCTTGCTACGCTATTGATATAAACCCCATCATGTCACCCTTTGAAACACGGCACATCTGAATGTGGAATGCATTGCCAGGAAACAATAATATGCCGCACCGCAGGGAGGCTGGTTATTTTTTTTTCAGACCTCAATGCCGAAAACACCTGCACATCCTGCATCGTGATACCGGAAATTTTTTCTTGATGATCTATCAAAGTATAATCTAAAGCAGTGACACGCCCCAAAGTCACTGTTCCATTGACGGTGAAGGGAACATTCTGTGTCAACATAAAGTAAACAGGCTGCGCTTTCAAATTCACTTGTCCCGATTGCAAATTGAAATCAAAAGTCTGCAGACTCACCTGTGCATTTTGCAAAAAGAAATTTGAGCTCACCCAAAAATTTTTACTCAGCACCAACGCATTCGATGGAATATTTTGTAACAATCCCCACCGAAAAGCCTCCATTTGCAAAATACGCGGATATTTAAAATGATCATTTTCACGGTTCACGCTATACGTATTAAAAATAAAGGACATACAAATCAAAAAACTGAATACGGCTGCAGGCCATTTTTTTTGCGTATTTTTGACTTTACTTAAACAAACTAAGAGCAAAAACGCAAAGCCGATATACTCGATATAAATTGGCAAATAGGCCAAACCCCAGGCTAATATATCACGATATTTTTCGGTAATGGCAATCAGTAGCGCAGGAATAATACATAAAGGCAAAGCCAATACTGTAAGCAAGCGCCTTGATTTTTGATCTAAACTCAGCTGAGGCAATAAAATTTTAAATAATTGATACGAAACGCCAGCTAATATAAGCAGGCATATCACCCAATAAGGCTTTGTAAAAAACTGCACAAAAACAATAGGCTTAAAAAAGTGCCCAGACAAAATGCCATAGTCCAGTGGAAATGGCGCAGTCAATTGATATAAAAAAGTCAGCACCACTTTAAAATCAAAATGCCCCACCGCAACACCATTATACAAAACCGCATGGTGCCGCACGATCAAACAGGCCACGCCATACATTAAAGTCAGAAGAGCATACGGCAGCATACACAGCAAAAACTGTCGGACAGAATTCCGTTTATACCAAACTAAAATCATCAAACAAAAAAACGTAGTGATTCCGGGCTCATAAATTAATACAGCCAGAGCATAGCTGATTATAGAACCCAGCAACCACAGCCGACTCTTTTTTTCATGAAACTGAAGATATCCCACCAAACTCAAGATCATAAACAGCACCAACAACTGAAGCGCCAAGCCGTAACTAACCAGAGGATCCCCAAAATTACGAATTGACCAGAATAAGGGAATCAGCAAAATAAAACCAAAACTGGCCTTGATATTTTTTGTCAACAAACCCACAAGCCAAGCCGCGCTAATCAGACTCGCCCAAATAAAAACAAGGCGAACAATTTGCACCTGCATTGAATCTGGAAAATAATAAAAGAGCGGCATAGCAGTAAAGCCAAACAGAAAAATGCGCCCCTGAGACAAAGATGTAGCCAGATCAGTCTGAACGGTATATTGCCAAATATTCAGATGCAAAGCCTTAACCGCGCCGATTGCAGAGCTGTTTAAGGGATCATCCCCACCAAAAAAACCCGCTTGCAAAATAGGAAGCGACAGAATAAGCGCAAAAATAATCAGCAAGAGCACTGTTTTTCTATTTGATTTCATCGAATCTTTTAAGAACGTTGAAAGCGCCATTCTACCCAAGCCATACCTTGATTTCAATCGCAGCGATTTTAATGCTATCATACAAGCACCAAAACATAGCAATCACACTTCATGAAAGGCATCATTCTAGCAGGCGGCTCAGGTACACGCCTTCACCCCGCTACTCTCGCCATCAGCAAGCAGCTGCTGCCCATCTACGACAAACCCATGATCTACTACCCCTTGTCTGTTTTGATGCTGGCGGGCATTCGCGAAATCCTGATCATCTCCACACCACGTGATCTACCACAATTCCAAAATTTATTAGGCGATGGTGCAAAATGGGGAATCTCATTACAATACGCCATTCAGGAAACACCCCGTGGCCTGGCCGATGCCTTTATCGTGGGCGAGAAATTTATTGATCAAAAGCCCGTTGCAATGATTTTGGGGGATAATCTTTTTTTCGGTCAAGGATTTTCACAATTACTTGAAACCACAGCACAGCTGACACATGGCGCCAAAGTATTTGCCTATGAAGTCAAAGACCCTGAACGCTACGGTGTAATTGACTTTGATGCCAATGGCAAAGCGCTCAGTATTGAAGAAAAACCCAAACAGCCCAAATCCAACTATGCGGTGACGGGACTTTATTTTTATGATGGGCGCGTTTCTGAATTTGCTAAACAAATCAAACCTTCTGCGCGTGGCGAAATTGAAATTTCGGATTTGAATCAAATTTATTTAAGTCGCGGTGAACTCGAAGTAGCAACCCTAGGCCGTGGTTTTGCCTGGCTGGATACCGGCACCCATGAGTCCCTGCTGGAAGCCTCCGAATTTATTCGGGTCATTCAAGAACGGCAAGGCCATTACATTGGGGCGCCAGAGGAAATTGCTTTTGACCAAGGCTTCATCAATGCGGCACAATTAAAAGCACAGGGTCAAGCACTGGCAAAAAGTGGCTACGGCAAATATCTACTCAGCTTATTGGACACATAAATGGAAATCGTACAAACCGGATTAGCGGGACTCTTACTCATTAAGCCCAAAGTATTTGGCGATGCGCGTGGCTTTTTTATGGAATCTTATCAGGCTAAACGCTATCAAGATGCGGGAATCAATGCACATTTTATTCAAGATAATAGGTCGCATTCACAAAAAGGTGTACTGCGTGGCCTACATTTTCAGACACAACATGCACAGGATAAACTGGTCATGGTTTCACGCGGGGCAGTATTTGATGTAGCCGTTGATCTCCGCCCAGGCTCGCCTACTTTTGGCCAATCTTATGGCGTCGTTTTAAATGATCAAAATCATTGGCAACTCTATGTGCCAAAAGGCTTTGCGCATGGCTTTTATGTAATGGAAGACCAAACTGATTTTTATTACAAATGCAGCGACTATTATTACCCAGAATTTGAGAGTGGCATTTTGTGGAATGACCCTGCACTCAATATTGCCTGGCCATTCGACTCCACCATTACGCCGATTATCTCAGAAAAAGATCAAGTTTTACCAAAATTAAAAGATTTGCCAAGATGAGAATCGTCGTCACTGGTGCAAAGGGCCAGCTCGGCACTGAACTGACCAAACAAGCCACAGAAGCAGGCTTTGAAGTATGGGCATATTCTTCGCAGGAATTAGACCTCACCCAAGACTTGCACCTAGATTTAACCGGCGTCGATGCCCTCATCAATTGCGCTGCTTACACCGCCGTCGACCAGGCTGAAGACGAACCGGAAAAAGCCTTTGCCGTCAATGCGCAAGGGGTTGAAAATTTAGCGCAGCTTTGTAAAAAACATCAAGTCCCTATGGTGCATATTTCGACAGACTATGTCTTTGATGGCAACAAAAATGGGGCTTATCTGGAAACAGATCGACCTAAGCCTCAAAATCAATATGGCGCGTCAAAACTAAAAGGTGAACAACTTTTGCAAGCCACTTGGGACAAACATATTATCCTGCGCGCAAGCTGGATTTTTGGTCACTATGGCAATAATTTTGTCAAAACCATTCTGCGCCTTGCCAAACAACATCCCCAACTTAAAATCGTAGCAGACCAAATCGGCTCACCAACCGCAACTACACACCTTGCCCAGGTTATTCTAAGCCTGCTGCAGCACCCTGAATTAAAAAACAACTGGGGCCTTTATCATTATAGCGATACCCCCTTAACCAGTTGGTACAATTTTGCCAAAAGCTTTATCGACCCTAAACAATGCGAAATTCTTCCCATCCCCTCAGCTGAATATCTTGTTAAAGCCAAGCGTCCACTTAATTCTGCATTGGATTGCAGCAAAATAAAACGGGTATTTGGGATTACACAAATGGATTGGCATGCGTGTTTGCTTGATCTACCTTAACCCGCCCATCCTCACGATACACTGCATACACAAATGGGCCCTGCCAATTTTGAATGGCCTGCTCACCAACAAACTCAGGCTGGCAGCGTTGCCAAATCTCATACACTGGGTAATGTGACTCCAGCACGGTAATAGCACCATCACTACGTAAATAAACTTGCTTCCAGACAAAACAAAACTGGGTAAAATCAGACAAATAAGGCAGCCCCTCAGCAAAAGGCGCCGTTTTAACGAACTCGTGCAAATCAGCGCCATAGCGATTCAAATTTAAATCTGTCGAAGGGTGCGTGTTGGCGTAACGATAGCATAATTCCTGAAAAGCTTCTTTGCCAATTAAGGCCTCAAGTGGCTTAAAATTTTTATATAATGCCTGCTGCAATGTGCTTACAATGCTGGTTTTGTAAATTGCCAGACGCTTTTCAAAATCAGGCGATGCATTGATTTTTGCCAAAGCTTCAGGCTGGTCTTGCAAAGCTTGCAAGAAAGCTTGCTCATGAACATAGTGTCCTCCCCGCGTTCGCGGGAATGACAAACGCTTTAACTCCGCCAAAATCACCGCAAACTCCGGCAAATCATGATCCCACTCCAAACAAGTCGGAATTGGCCCATGCTGGATTTGAATCCGACGATACAATGCTAATACATCTTCAGCAATCGGCTGACTATGTGTATCAATGAGCAAATCATTTTTGTGAATAGCGCCCGCCATATGCAATTGCATCACGCGCTCAAAGGGCAATGCAGCGATATATTCAGCAATGGATTCTTGATGATTATGGCAGGTGACCACCACATTATTAATGTCCAGCAAAATTCCGCAGCCTGTTTTATTCGCAAGCCTAGCAATGAATTCTGCCTCTACCATCTCAGAGCCTTGTAAACGCAAATAGCTAGAAATATTCTCAAGCAAAAACGGCCGCTTAAATTTTGTCTGCAAAAAATCAATCTTAAAAGCAATCTGATCAAGCAGCGCATGTGTAAAGGGAAAGGGCAGCAGATCATGCAAAAACACATTTCCCACCTGCGAGAAACACAGATGGTCAGAGATCCATACGGGATTAAACCGCTGAACTTGCCGTTCCAACAAATTGAGATAGTCCGGATTGAGGGCATCGGAACTCGCCAAAGAGAGGTTGACCCCATGTAATACGCAAGGATACTCCGCCAAAAGCGCATCCACTTGAGCTAAAATCGGCGCATCCAAATCATGAAAATGATCGGCCAAAACCTCCAGCCACTGAATTGGCTCAGGATGCGCAACGAGATCATCCAGATATTTAAGCCTCAGCCCCAGGCCTAAACCTTGAATCACGAATGGCTCACGTCCGCTTTTTTAGGCTGTCCCGCAAGCTGCCCCACCACTGCACCTTGCAGATTTGCGCACACCCCTTTAGGAATCGCAATCCAAGCACTACTTGCACGATCCATGCTCGCACTACCGCCACAAGCCGTACTATTCGTCGCACAATCATTCATACCCTTTGCCGCCACGCCATAACATTCAACATAATCATTCGCATTGACTGGCACTTGGCGTGTTGACGGCAATTTATCGCACATGCCTTTGGTCATCATCACTGGCACATCCGGCCCCTGTTTGGATACGCCATAGCATTCAACGAGGGCATTCTGTCCACCCTGATTGCTGCCACTACAGCCACTTAACAAAACCGTACTCAATAAGGCCATCGAAGCCAATGTGATTGTTTTCATTTTTTCTCCTTTAGTTTTTGTGATGTATACGTAGGCTGAATCAGATGGCCCCATTTTTTATGAATCCAATAATCCAGCGAAAAACGCCCCATGCCATGAAACATCAGCATCATCAACAATAATCCCCACATGATATGATCATCCAAACCTGCAGAGCCCATTGGCGTCAATAAAAAATGGAACGACAGCACACAAATAATGTTATAGATTAGAAAACAAAATAAAAAGAAGCGCCCACCCAGCCCCAACACCAGCAACACAGGAAACGCCAGCTCCACAGCTGTACCAATATAAGCGGCAAAAGCAGGCGACATAAATGGCGTCGAATACACATACTTAAACAAGACAAGGGTCGTATCCCAATCCGCCAACTTGCTCATCCCCGAAGTAAAAAAAACCTGGGCCACCCAGATCCGCACCAGCAAATCCCCCAGATCCTTAAAACGATTTAAGAGATGAATAATGGGATGTAGAATTCGCACTGAGATTTCGATATGTTTCATATTTTATCCTTTTGTTTCAGATTATTCTTGTTTGGCTTGCAATGCGCCGAATGCTTTCCAAATATCGCTGTTCTGGCTTTGATCATAGCCAGGCGCTAATGTGGTTCCAGGAATTGTATCCGGCGTAAACCCAACATACCAAGGACTTTGCATCGCTGCATTAGTGGGGGAACCAGAAATCCCCATCGCATTAGCCGTTACATTGGATGGCACATTTTCAAATAACTCCAAAGCATACGCACCTACCCCTGCAAAATTCACCTGATTGAATTGAGCCAATGCTGGGTTTATTGCAGCAACTGCAGTTAACGCATCTTGATAAGCAGAGTAATTAGTTTGCATATAATCGACTTGCCCCTGACGCTTTATACCAGACCAACTCCCTCCATTTTTAGTCGTGCCTGGTAAACTAGAAATCTGCAGATACGAGACAGTGCTCTGATTAGGAGCCTGCACTTTAGATGGAGTGACAGCTTGCACCGCAAGGCCAAGATTAGAATCAACATTGCCAAATAAGCAAGCATTAATATCTCCACTTGTACAGGCACTCGCATTAGTTTCATCCCTCATAAATAAACCCTCTGCGGTAGACGTCATATCTGGATTAAACAAATACAGATTAGTGTACTGAGTTGCAGACCATGACACCGGAACAATCAAATGAAACTTCCCATTGAACAGCGCCATATTTTGAATTGGATCGGCATACAATAAATTTTCTGCCTGCACAAAACTACCCCATAAACGCATATTTTCAGAATACGATTGATTAGTTGAATTATTACACCAGCTATGCGAAGTGAGGGCATAACTTTGACCACTGACAGTGGCTTTATCACACTTTACGCTATCTGCTAAATAAGCCCCGTATAAAGCTTGAATTTGTGATTGAGTCCAACCCTGATCATC
>CAXNIG010000009.1:0-9581 GCA_964202445.1 Pseudomonadota bacterium | reverse complement strand
AACGTAACACCCGTGGCCTGAATAATTTGGTCCACATTATAGGTTAATTTAGATAGAAGTCGCGCTGAAGCCGCTTGATCAAAAAATTTGGCGGGCAAATGCATAATATGAGCAAACATTTCTTGACGTAACACCATGACAATTTTTTTGCTTAAAAAGCCCATATAAAAAGTAGATAGAAAATTACCCACTCCACGGATAACAAAAATACCAATAATAATAATAGGCAAAGCCGTAAGGAAATGAACGTTTTTTTCAATAAAGCCTTTATCAAGTAAAGGCTTGAATAAATAGGTAGCATAGGAGTCAGCCCCTGCACAAAGAATATTGCCCAGAGCTGCGGTGATGACTACCCCCCAAAATGGAAGAACATATTTGAGTACCCGTCCATAAAGTTTAACACCCGGTTTTGCCATGAAAATGAGGCCCCTTCATTAAAACGATCATTCTAGTCTGGTCTGTATAAGCTTGCAAGTAAATCTCTGAAAGCCTCTGAATTAGACCATGTGAACCTGCTTGGAGGGAGCTAAGAGCCAGTGGCGTTCCATGCAGGAATAGCTGCACCATTTGGAAACAGGCTTAGCGTCTCATTGAGCACTGCTTTGGAATGCATAATCAAGACTAGCTTTTGCAAAAGTGGGTCGTTTTTACGGCTGTCTACGACTACAATCACATTGGCATAGGGTGCACTCGGGCCTTCTTTAATTAAAGCTTGATTGACATTAAAATGTGCCGTCGCAGCGTAATCATTGGTTAGGGCGCCGATTGCAACATCGGGTAATGCGCGTGAAATATCGGCTGCATCGAGCTCTCTAAACTGTAATTTTTTAGGATTACTGATGATGTCGTTTGGGGTGGCGAGTAAACCAGCACTGGATTTGAGCGTGATGAGATGATTCTGTGCCAATAATAATAAGGCCCTGCCTTCATTGCTAGGGTCATTCGGAATCGCCACCAAAGCGTTATTTGGCAAGGCATTGATGGACTGTATTTTGACAGAATAAAAGCCGAGTGGATAGACAAAAGTTTTGCCAATAGGCGTCAGCGCATAGCCGTGCTGTTGAATCTGCGTGTTGAGATAGGGGATGTGCTGGAAAATATTGGCGTCCAGTTGTCCGCTCGCGAGCGCTTGATTGGGCATGACATAATCATTAAACACAACCACTTTCAAAGTCATGCCATATTGATTTTTAGCAACTTCGCTTGCAGTTTGCATAATTTGTTCCTGTGGGCCGGAGGTAATACCAACCACAATAACCGGGCCAGAGCTTTGACTGGCGTCTTCACTTTGATGTAACCAGGAGCCATAGGCAATGGCAAATACCATGACAAACAATCCCCACCATTTCAGGCTGCGCCGTTTGGATGAGAAGTCGCCCAGCCATTGTAATAATTGCACCATCACGACCAAAATGATAATGGTGTAAATCATCATGGGGATATCAAAACGTTGATAGCCATAACGAATGGCAACATCGCCCAGGCCGCCGCCACCCATGACGCCGACAATTCCGGTATACGCCACCAGTGCTACAATAGTCAGGGTCGCGCCCTCCAGAAGCGAGACCAGGCTTTCTGGAATCATGACTTTATATAACAGTTGCCAAGAAGTCACTCCCATTGCCTGGGCGGCTTCAATTAAACCCGGATCCACTTGTTTAAACGCGGATTCTGCAATACGGGCAAAAAAAGGAATGGCTGCAATAGTCAGCGGAACAATCGAAGCATTAGTGCCAATTGACGTGCCAACCACGAAACGGGTCAATGGGATAAGTGCAATCATCAAAATCACAAAAGGAATAGAGCGACCGATATTCACAATGAGGCTCAAGATGCGATAGAGCCAAGGTTTTTGCCATGCACCACCTGGACCCGTAATGAGTAAAAGCAAGCCGAGGCAGAGCCCACAAAACACCGCAAGCACGCCTGCAGTGACAACCATGTATAAGGTTTGCCAGGTACTAAGAATTAACAGTTGTAGATGGGTTAACATAGCCTAAAATCTCCACGTCGATGCCTTCGGATTGAATGAATTGAATGCCTTGAACAATTGCCTCACGTTGCCCCAGAAGCTCACAAATACTGACGCCAATAGAGGAGTCATGCACCCAATTCAGTTGGGCTTGTAGAATATTGGGCGTGACATTAAATTTTTTGTATAGACTGATCATAGTTGGCTCGCCTGCTTTTTTACCTAAAAAAGTCAGCCGTACAATCGGTACAGATTGCTCATCAGGTTTTGTGAGCAATTGTTTTTCTAATGCTTCTGGCAAATCAATATGCAAGCTGGAGAGTACAAACTTTTTGGCCAGAGGAGTTTGGGGTCGGCTAAATAAATCTAGAACGGGTGCCTCTTCAATAATGCGCCCATGATCTAAAATACAGGCGCGATCACAAATACGTTTGATGACGTCCATCTCATGCGTAATTAATAAAATGGTTAGCTTGAGTTCACGGTTAATACCACGCAATAATTCGAGAATCGAGCGTGTCGTTTCGGGGTCTAAAGAACTTGTTGCCTCATCGCTGAGCAAAATTTTTGGAGAGGTTGCCAAAGCGCGAGCAATGGCGACACGTTGTTTTTGTCCACCGCTTAATTCATGAGGATAAGCATTTTTGCGTGTAGCCAATCCCGTCAGATCACATAGTTGATCCACACGTTGACGAATTTCTTTTTTGCCCAAACCGCTTAATTCAAGAGGGAATGCAATATTGCGCGCCACTGTGCGGGAGGAAAGCAAATTAAAATGTTGAAAGATCAGTCCCATATTGCGGCGTTCTTTGCGCAGCGCGTTCATATCTAAAGAAGTCAGATCAATGCCATCCACAAACACAGCGCCAGCGCTCGGTTTCTCCAATAAATTAACGGTGCGGATTAAGCTGCTTTTGCCTGCGCCACTCGGCCCCATCACACCATAAATTTCGCCTTGCGCAATGTGGAGATTGATGTCCTGCAAAGCAATAATAGGCGTGCCTGCTTTATTAGGATAGGTTTTGTTAATTTGTTTCAGTTCAATCATGCCGTGCATCCTTAAGATGAGTCGATTCAGTCTAGCAGCACCCAGATGCTCCGTCAATTTTTTGATTTGACAAAAAGCAACCCAGCCTATAAAATAATTTTTTGTGAAATTAGGTCATCCTGATGAAATTTGTTGATGAAGTTATTGTAGACATCGAAGCTGGCAAGGGCGGCAATGGTTGCATGAGCTTTCGTCGCGAAAAATATATTCCTCTCGGTGGGCCAGATGGGGGGGATGGTGGCAAAGGTGGCTCCATCTATGTGGAAGCAGACCCCAACCTCAATACTTTAATCGACTATCGCTATACTCGTCGCTTCAAAGCACAGAAAGGTGAGCATGGCATGGGCAGCCAGTGCACCGGCAAACATGGTGAGGACATGATTTTGCGTGTCCCCATGGGCACTCAGGTTTTTGATTTAGCAACGAATGAGCTCATGGGAGAAGTGCTTGCCACACACGAGCGCCTTTTGATTGCTCAAGGTGGAGAGCGAGGCCTCGGCAATTGTCATTTTAAAAGTAGCACCAATCGCGCGCCACGGCAAACTGTTCCGGGAGGAATCGGTGAATCACGTCGGATTCGCATGGAATTAAAATTGCTTGCGGATGTCGGTCTGCTTGGCCTTCCCAATGCAGGCAAGTCTAGTTTGATTCGTGCTGTTTCTGCGGCCACGCCCAAAGTTGCAGATTATCCTTTTACGACCATGCATCCCAATTTGGGTGTGGTGTCCGCCGGACCTTATAAAAGCTTTGTGATGGCTGATATTCCAGGGGTTATTGAAGGCGCTGCTGAAGGAGCAGGTTTAGGGCTCAAGTTTCTAAAACACTTAACCCGAACGCGATTACTTTTACATATTGTAGATTTAGCACCTTTCGATGAGCATGATGTTGCAGCTGACATTCGCTTGATTATGGAAGAGCTGATCAAATACAGTAAAGAGCTGTCTGAAAAAGAATGTTGGCTCGTTTTCAATAAAGTAGACTTATTAAGCGAAGACGAAGCAACGGCAAGGGTTGCAGCTATTGTGAAAAAAATTGCCTGGCCCGGGAAAATCTATATGATTTCCGCGCTGAAAAACCTAGAGACACGGCCACTTGTATATGATATCATGAAAAAATTAGAAACTAGCCAATGGGAAAAAGAGACGATATGAAAAAAGTAATCGGTTTACCGTTTTTAACACGACGCAACTTCACAAACTATTTAGCTGAAAAACAAGCTATTCCTTTTATTGAAGCAGAAAAAATCGTCAAATTATTGATGAGCCATGTTCTCCATCATTTATATGATGGCCAGCGGATTGAGCTTCGTGGTTTCGGTGTTTTTGACACTAAAACAGTCAAAGCCTATCAAGGCCGTCATCCCCGCACAGGTGAGAAAATCGAAATTCCTGAACGCATGAAAATCACGTTTAAAGCCTCAAAAATTTTATTGAATAAGATCAATGTTAATTTGAAATAATTTCAGCCTAGACGATGGCCCGCCCTCTTATACCAATCCCAAGCTTGAACAAGACTTACTGCCTGAAGCCTTATCCAAACTTTGGATTGGTATTAACTTCCAATATTAGCCAGCTGATCGTTGCTCACATTAATTTTATATAAGCCCACATTATTGACTATAAACTCTTCATTAATTTTTTTCTCACTCAACCACTTCTGATAGTATTGATTCCAAAGGGGTGACTCATACAATGCATCAAAATTATGATTCAGTAAGAGATAATGAATCTGCGGATTGGCTTTCATATAGATTAAAAACGCAGGCAGATTTTCAAAATATCCTGGCTCCATATTTTTATTATAACTGGCTAAGGGTGGGATATTAATATGGTCTTTCAGCAACGGCAAATAATTGAAATACGCATAATCAGTTAAAACCTGCCCTTGAAAACCGGGGCACACTGTATAGGCATATAAACGCATTGTAAAAGGCAGGGCATGCAAGGAATAGTTTTTTTCCGTCTGTTGATAAACAAGCAAGCTTTTTTGATCTAGAGTTCCTGTGATACAGTAAAACCCAGTAACGACAAAAGCCGCTGTCAAAACCATCCAAACACGAATTGGATATTTCCACATCGGCGCTTGCCTAATTACTTTAGTCAGGCCACTCCAGTGCGTACTCAAAACAAACCCTGCATTCAAACACACAATCGGCACAAAGAGTTCAATATTACGACTATCGTAGGAAAACCAAATAAACCAAATAATAGAATAAGGGATATAACAATAGAAGATTAAGTTCCACTTACGGGGCACCCAAGCCTGAAAAACCAGTGCAATGGCTGCAAAAACCAATAACATATAACATCTGTAGAGCGCATTATACCAACGCAATGCATCAACCGAATTATGGACATCATGGACCAAAAATGAAATATCCGCAAAGTGCCCCATATTGGTTTCGTGCAAACTTGAGTAGATATACCAGGGGGATACAGTTATGACCAAAAACGAATATTTCAAAAATAGCCGTTTTGCTCTTGCCAGGCCTGCTGTTTTTTCTGTTTCAAATAACTCATGTAAAACTGGCAAAATCAGCGCCGTATAAATTCCTGCTGGCTTTGTCATCGCTGCACCAAAAGCAAAAATCAGCGCCAAGGCCACCAACAAATTACGCTGCTTTGAGTGAGTACCATAAGCCAATACACTACAAACCAAAACCAAAAAATTAAAAAACATAACGGGAATATCTGCATAGCCTGTATTTAAATAAACCCAATAATAAAAGTCAAAAATCAATGCCGTTAAAATCATCCCCATTAAATAATGTGATGTTTTTTCTGGACGAGCAAGAATCCCAAATAGAGCCAAGGTCCCCACAAAGAAAAATCCTTGAATACACGCTGGAAAAAACTCCAAAAAAATTTGAAAAGGTTGTGGCCCCATCAGTACATAAGTGATTGACCAATTTGCTGAAAGCAGTTGAGGATAATGCCAAGTTAAACTGGGGAGTTGATTTGCTGCAAAATCAGTCGCCCAGCGATTGTAAGATACTGTCGCATCCCAATATCCAAAAGGCGTGCCAAAACTACTCAACCAATTCAGGAGGGCGATGATCATCAATAATAGAGCGATACTGTGTATCGGTTTTTGTCTAAATGGATAAGTCCCCAGCCACTTCAAACCAGCCAACCAATTTACTTTTTTGTCTAATACATTCTGATACAGCAAAATAAAGCCTAAACATTCGAGTGCACAAATATTTTGCAACACACCTGTGCGATACTCATGAATCAAGGTCAGGCCAAACACTAACACCAGATTCATCACTAAGCTTAAGGCAAAAATACACATAGCGAATAACCAGGGGTCAAGCTTTTGGTCTGCTTTTAATAACTTCAAGACAATCGCACCCGGAAAAACCACCATCATTAAAATTGATAAAACACCCAGGAAAAATGTCATAACTTTAAAAAATCCTAGCCAAAATGAGTCTTTTATTGTATACTTGCGCCATGAAAAATGCTAGCAATCAGAATCAACATTTTGAGGTCATTGTGATCGGAGGCGGTCACGCTGGAACTGAAGCTGCCTGTGCCTCAGCGCGCATGGGCTGCCGCACACTTTTGCTGACTCATAATATCGAGACTCTCGGCCAAATGTCCTGCAACCCTGCTTTTGGAGGAATTGGCAAGGGTCATTTAGTGAAAGAAATTGATGCCCTAGGCGGTGTGATGGCCGAAGCAGTCGATGATGCAGCGATCCAAATTCGTATTTTAAACGCCAGCAAAGGCCCAGCAGTCCGGGCCACGCGTGCACAGGCAGATCGTGTTCTGTATCGTGCTGCAGTGCGCAAGCGCCTTGAAAATTACCCTAATTTAACTTTATTCCAGCAAGCAGTCGACGACCTCATTATTGAGCAAGATCGTATCGTGGGTGTGGTCACCCAGATGGGCTTAAAATTTTACGCCGGCAGCGTGGTGTTGACCGCAGGGACATTCTTGGGCGGCAAAATTCATATTGGCATGAATCATTACGCTGGAGGGCGTGCTGGAGACCCTCCATCCTTGACTTTAGCGGAGCGCCTACGCGAAATGCCTTTTCGGGTCGGTCGTCTTAAAACGGGTACGCCACCTCGTATTGATGCACGCACGGTTAATTTTGAAGGCTTGAGCATTCAGCATAGCGATCAACCTCTGCCGGTTTTTTCTTTTATGGGTCAGGTGAGTTCGCACCCGCGTCAAATCCCTTGCCACATTACTCATACCAACGAAAAGACCCACGAGATCATTCGCCAAAACTTACATCTCTCGCCCATGTATGCAGGGGTGATTGAAGGGATTGGCCCGCGTTATTGCCCTTCAATCGAAGATAAAGTCGTTCGCTTTGCCGAAAAAACGCAGCATCAAATTTTTATTGAACCAGAGGGCCTAGACACGCACGAGCTCTATCCTAATGGCATTTCAACCAGCCTGCCTTTTGAAGTACAAATTCAGATTGTTCAGTCCATGAAAGGCTTTGAGAACGCACACATTATTCGCCCTGGTTATGCCATTGAATATGATTACTTTGATCCGCGTGATTTAAAACCCACACTCGAGACCAAAGCCATTCAGGGCCTATTTTTTGCCGGACAAATTAATGGTACTACAGGTTATGAAGAAGCCGGTGCTCAAGGAATTCTTGCAGGCCTCAACGCAGCTTGCTTGGCTCAAGATAAAGAGGGCTGGTATCCACAACGTCACGAAGCGTATTTGGGCGTACTAGTTGATGATTTGCTCACTTGCGGCACTGCAGAGCCATATCGCATGTTTACCAGTCGTGCGGAATATCGCCTACAATTACGCGAAGATAATGCGGATATTCGCCTCACTGAAATCGGTTATCGCCTAGGCTTGATCTCCGAGGCACGCTGGCGTGCGTTCAACGAAAAAATGTCGGCTGTTGCAGCAGAGCGTCAGCGTTTAGATGCCCTCATTGTACAACCTCAATCGCCAGAATGGCAGCATTTTAAAGACCAAGGTATCGAACTGACACGTGAATATCATGCCCTGGAACTACTCAAGCGTCCCGAGCTCACTTATGCACTATTAACGGCGTGCCCTGGTTTAGAGGCAGAATCTCCTATCGCTGAGCAAGTTGCCCTACAAGTTGAGACCCAAATCAAATACGCTGGCTATATCGACCGCCAGCACGAAGACATTGCCCGTCAACAAAAAAGCTATGACACGGCACTGCCCATTCATCTCGATTATAATACTGTGGATAGCCTCTCTGCTGAAGTACGCCAAAAACTGCAACAAGTACGTCCCAGCACCATCGGTCACGCTTCACGCATTCCCGGTATGACGCCTGCAGCAATTTCTTTATTATTAATCCACTTAAAAAAATCGCGTGCTGCATGACCCCGCCTATCATTTTAGCACTTGATAGCTCCAGTCAAACAGGGATTGTCGCCCTGCACATGCAAGATGGCACCTTACTCAGTCTGAACAATACAGAAGTCCAGCGTCACAATGCTTTTCTTCTACCCGCGATACAACAGCTCTGTAAAGACGCAAAAATTCAACTGGCAGAGATTGATTATATTGCCTGTGGCATCGGCCCAGGCAGCTTTGTCGGCACGCGTTTAGCAGTATCTGTAGCGCAAGGCTTGGCTTATGCCCTTAAAAAACCACTGCTCGCCTTAAACCATCTGCATCTTTTGGCCCACATGGCTCAGCGTCTTTATCATTTTAACCATCCTGCCATTGCGTTAGATGCCAAAATGCGCGCTTTTTATTTTTTAGATCAAAATCACCACACCCATTTTTATCGCCTAGATCAGCTCGACCCCAGCTTCAAAGTGAAACTTTGCACATTACCGGAAAAGATAGGCAATGCCTGGCCGTTACTTGACATCACAAACCCTTTACCCTTAATTGAACTCAATGCTACTGATGTACTCAAAGAAGCACAGCTTCTCTTACAGTCTCAGACGATCATACACACGCCGAGCGAGCTATTACCGCTATATTTAAATGATCAGGATAATTGGAAAAAGTGGTCTTGCTAGATTTGGGCTCTAAAGCCACTTCTTCCACCAAAAAAATAAGAGTAGCAATCCACTAATTGTCAGCATCATCGTCATCGCAAAAATAAATCCATGAGACAGATTTTCGAAAACCGGCTGATATTTAAAGTTCATACCAAAAATTCCGGCAATGAGGTTAGCGGGTAGAAAAATGCCTGTAAGCAAGGCCAATACGCGCATAATCTCATTAGTGCGGTGAGAGAGAATCGTAAAATGCAGCTGCATCAGGGATTCTAGCTCTTGCTGCGACTGAGTAATGAGTTTAACCATCCGATTAGAGTGCTCAGCGATATCATTTAAATTTGTCATCAATTGATCATCATGCTGATGGTCTTTATGAATATCAAGGCGCAGATTCGCACGCCAGGCATTCAGGGCATCTTGCTGTTCTTCACAGATCATCCGCAAACGCCGTACATCGGTTTTGAAATCAATGAGACTGCCCCAATCGGGGGAGCGTTTTGCTTGGAGTAATTTTTTCTGCCATGCCGCTAAGCGCAGATCAATGTTTTGTTTGATCTCCAAAAATCGATTTACAAAAAAATCTA
>CAXNIG010000008.1:0-9668 GCA_964202445.1 Pseudomonadota bacterium | reverse complement strand
CCATTGCCGTTACGCGAATGCCCAGCTTATCAATCTCACTCTGCAACACAGCCGACTGTAAGGCGAGATTATTTTTCAAACCAAAATTCACCCAAGCTTGCATATCCGCTGGGCTAGGCTTAACCAAAGGAAAGTTTTGTCGCAATGGCGCTAAATCTTGTTCCGGCTGCCCTGTCACCACGGCTAAAGCCTGAATGGCATTGTTTAAATTATTTTGATCCGCAACTGTAGTGGCAATCGCCGACTCATAGCTCGCCCGGGTAGACTCCACATCGGTTAAGGCCTTGATCCCAACTTTATATTGCGCATCAGTTTGGGTCATTTGCTCCGCTAAAGACTGCTGATTAGCCTGCGCATAACGCAATTGATCCTGAGCCTCCAACACTGCAAAATAACTGGAAGCTGTAGTCATAATCAAACTTTGTAAGGCCTGAGCATACGTCACTGCCGACTGCTTGTATGTCGCCTCGGCTTGCGAATAACTAAACCAAGCACCCAAAGCCAACAAAGGCTGAGCCAAAGTTAAACCATATCCATTAGTATTCGGATACCCTGCAGGGCCTGGACTAAGATGCGTCGCTGCGGTATTGGCGGTCAAACTCAAACTGGGCAATAAATTAGCTCGACTAATCGGCACGCCATAACTCGCCGCTTTGTAACTAGCTTGCGCAGCCAAATAAGTGCCGTTATTCGCCGCAGCTTGATTATAGACCGTTTGCAAATCTGTGCTTGCCAATGCAAACCCAGGCATGATACACCACAACAAATAGAGTTTTTTCAATTTCATGTTCTGTCCTTAAAATACAAAGCGTTCCAGCTCAGGCGCCTTGAGCAACAAAGGCACAGTTGTTTCAAAGCATTGCTCTACTCGCCAATGATTTTTTTCTTGATACACTAAAGTCACTTGCATCGCTGCACTTTCACCCAAAATCGAGACAATTCGCCCATTGGGCTTCACACAGTTTTTAAAAGCCTCTGGCAAAAAAGGCAGGCCACCCGTAATGACCACGGCATCCACGGGTTCATTTAACTTCCAACCATTAGCCGCATGACCCACTGCTAATGTGACATTGCGCACTCCCACACGCGCCAAATTTTGCGCGGCGTTTTCTTGCAAATCTGCATAATATTCTACTGATGTAACATGATGCGCTTGTTTGGCTAATAAGGCCGTAAAAAAACCATTGCCGGTTCCCACTTCCAAAACCGTTTCATGCGCCTGCAGATTCAAAACCTGCAACAATTTAGCCTGCACCACGGGCGAGAGCATGACCTCACCATGCAAAGTCGGCAAGCTCATATCCGCATACGCAAAATCTTGAAAGGCGGGCAACAAAAATCCAGCACGATCAAGTCGTTGAAACAAATCCTCAATCTTGCCATCAACCTTACCCCAGGTCCGCAACTGTTGAGAGAGCATATTGTCTTTTGCATTATTTAGCATAAAAAAGTGAAATCAACTTAACATGAAATGATCGTATCACAAACCCGCCCAAGAGGGTAGCCCTGCATTTGTTTAGAACAGGAAACTATTCAACTACCGTTTCTGGGATAAATGGCCTATACTTCTTGCACCATCTATCAAAAAAATTAATACCATACATAAAGTTGACATCCTTTGTTTTTTATAATATGATGATACCCTCCAATTATAAAGAGACTATCAATGCCTAAAAGACGTCAGCGCCAACTAAATTTATTCACACTTGCAGCGTTACTTTTACTACAGAAAACTGCTGCTGAACGAACCTATTTCGCCACACCCAAAGACGCAGTTGCAGAACTTTTGGAAAACCCTTCCCGTACGTCACTGCCTCAAGTGGGTCCAAAAGGCGGATTGGTTTTTATCCAAGAAGGCATTCCCATGTCTGATTGGATGGCCGGACAAATTTCCCCAAACACCCTCATGGTTGTAGGTGCTGGTAGCTCTACAGTGACCTTGTGTGCTGCAACGGGTGAAACGGCAACGCTTCTTTATGATAAGTTTCCTGAGAAAACTCCGGTTACGGCGCGGCCTAAGCAGTTTCAAAGCACCGCCCCCTTTTCAGCAAAACAGTTTGAAAAAGGCTGTACTGGAGCACACAAGGATGCGAAAGACAAACATACCAGTGAAGTTAGACGAATGCATGGGTTATAACCCACTCCTACTTACTCATCACTGATGATTCATTCTTGTTGCAACATCCCTCAAACATGGGTTTGACATCAGCATAGATTTTTAGCTCATTTCCGATTAAAATAAAGCTCAGGATCAAATCAAGGCTAGGTTGATGAAAGAAGCGCGTATTGTATTTTTAGGCGGCGGCAATATGGCGCGAGCAATCGTATCTGGGCTGATTCAAGATGCCTATCCTGCATCAAAAATAACAGTGATCGATCACAAACCCACAACCTGTCAAGGGTTTATCACTCAATATGGCGTCCAGGCATCAACATCACTGGACTTAAGCCTAGCTACGGCAGATATCTTAATTTTAGCAGTTAAACCTCAAGATGCCCAGGCTGCCTGCCTTCCCATGCAGGAGGCCTTTAAAAAGCACGCACCTTTGGTTATTTCAGTCATGGCAGGCATTACAGCAAAAACGCTCGAACAATGGCTGGGGCCACAGCAAGCCGTGATTCGTGCGATGCCAAACACGCCTGCTGCAGTTCAATGTGGCGCAACCGGACTCTTTGCGAACCCATACTGTACTTTGACCGATAAAAACCAGGCAGAGTCAATTTTGCGCGCAACGGGGGTTATTAGCTGGGTTCAAAATGAAGTGGATCTTGCTAGCTTGACAGCACTATCAGGCAGCGGCCCCGGATACTATTTTTACTTTATGGAAATCATGGAAGCCATGGCCATCAAAATGGGCATTCCCGCTGAAACAGCCCATCTTTTTACAGTACAAACCGCATATGGCGCAGCCAAATTGGCCTTAGAAAGCCCCAGTCCATTTGCTGCATTGCGCGCTCAAGTCAGCTCTGGAGGAGGCAGCACCGCAGCCGCCATTGCGAGCATGCAACATCATGACTTGACGAATCTTCTGGAAGAGGCGATGATCGCCTGTAGAAATCGCGCCCTCGAACTTGCACAAGGATCTTAAATTATGCCTGGACTCCTCACTCAAATTGCTCTGTTTCTGATTAATATTATTTTTAATTTTTTTATTGGGCTGATTGTCTTACGTTTTTTTCTGCAATGGGTCAAAGCCGATTTTTACAACCCTCTGTCACAGTTTGTGATGAAAATGACTAACTTTGCCCTGCTCCCCCTTCGCCGGATTATCCCAGGATTTTTTGGTTTAGATTGCGCAGCAATTATTCTGATGCTGCTGACGCAGGCCCTGTCTCTTGCTTTAATTTCACTGCTTACCAGCACCTCTCTTCCTAGCTCTATTTTTATCACAGTCATGCTCATTCGACTCGCCAGCTTAATCCTGAACCTCTATTTTTTCATCATCATTATTCGCGCCCTGCTGAGCTTTAGTTCAAACGCGCAGATCAATCCGATGTATCAGGCTTTTGCACAATTAACCGAGCCCCTCTATCGCCCGATTCGACGGATCTTGCCGATCATTGCAGGCTTTGATTTATCCCCCATGGTTGCACTGATTATCATTCAGATTTTACTGATGCTAATCCATTATTTTAGTGCTGCCACGCTCTGATGCGATTTCGTGATATAATCCTCATACCTTAGAGCCAAGCCTATCATCATGACCGAACGCACTCACATTTATAGTCTGCCGAGCATTAAAGTCATGCCCAATCTATGGGATGGCGTTGCTTTTATGCTAGTCATACTTATTTTGCTCCTGCTTGCCTACGCGGGTGAAAAAATGCAAATGCCTTTTCATCTGGGACAATCTATTCCAATTAGCCTAGACCCACATAATTTGCCCTACTATGCCGCAGAGACCACTTTGCGGATGTTTATCGCATTATGCTTTTCATTTATTTTTAGCTTGATTTTAGGCGGTCTTGCGGCAAAGAATCAGCGTGCTGGACAGCTCCTCATCCCGCTGATTGATATTCTACAGTCAGTCCCTATTTTGGGTTATTTATCGATGACCGTTGCTGGCTTTATTGCGCTCTTCCCCGGCTCCATGCTGGGCCCTGAATGCGCGGCGATTTTTGTGGTCATCACCTCACAGATTTGGAATATGACCCTGAGCTTTTACCAATCTTTACGCACTGTGCCGCAGGAGCTGATTGAGGCCACCCAAATTTATCAACTCTCTGCCTGGCAAAGATTTTGGCGCTTAGAGATGCCCTTTGCGATTCCAGGATTACTCTGGAATGCAATGATGTCGATGTCTGGGGGCTGGTTTTTTGTCGTTGCGGCAGAGGCCATTTCAGTGGCGAATCAAACCATCACCTTGCCAGGCATTGGCTCCTACATTGCATTAGCCATCAGCAGCGAAAACAGCCACGCCATTTTTTATGCGATTCTGACGATGCTGGTGGTTATTTTTTTATATGACCAGCTCATGTTTCGGCCCCTGGTTGCCTGGTCGCAAAAGTTTCGCTTAGGAGACAGTACTGACGAACGCGCCGCCTCTTGGGTGCTTACTTTATTTCAGCGCACTACCCTCACTCGCAAATTTTTTGATTATTTAGACCTGCTCTGGATGGCATGGACCCATTTACGCCTGCCCATTCGTTTAACGCGACATAAAGCCAAAACCCATCGCCATCATCCATGGAGCGATCTACTGTGGTACAGTGGCCTAGCCCTCCTCAGCATCTTATTTGTATTCTGGTTATGGAAAATGGTGTATGCCAAAATTCCCCTTGATGATACCTGGCATGTGATTTTTTTGGGAGGAATCACGGCAGTACGCGTTTTTATATCGATTTTAATTTGTTCGGCAATCTGGCTACCCATCGGCATTAAAATTGGCCTCAATCCTAAATATGCACGCATTGCCCAACCTATCGCACAATTTTTAGCTGCGTTTCCAGCCAATTTATTTTTTCCTATTTTTGTGGTGATGATTTTACGCTTTCATCTTAATGTAGAAATTTGGGCGGCCCCTCTCATGGTCCTGGGCACCCAATGGTATATTTTATTTAATGTGATTGCAGGCGCAACCATGATTCCCAAAGAATTAAAACTCGTTGCACTCAATATGAACTTATCTGGCTGGCTCAAATGGAAGCGCTTTTTACTCCCCGCCGTCTTCCCTTACTACTTAACAGGAGCCATTACCGCAGCGGGCGGAGCCTGGAATGCTAGTGTCGTCGCTGAAGTCATTAATTGGGGACATATTACTTTAACCGCTCAAGGCCTTGGGGCGTATATTCAACACAACACTGTCATCGGTGCATTTCCGCAAATTACTTTAGGCGTGGTCGTGATGTGCGCTTGGGTTACGCTGATAAATTTGGTATTCTGGCGCAGATTATATCGCTTCGCCGAAAATCGGTATCGTATGGAATAGGAGAATAATATGTCTAAAATCAAAGTTAAAACCCCTTTAGTTGAATTAGATGGGGACGAAATGACCCGCATTATCTGGGCACAAATCAAAGAAGCCCTCATTTTGCCCTATCTCGATATTGATCTGAAATATTATGACTTAGGCATAGAACACCGTGATGCGACTAACGATCAAGTAACCATTGATGCCGCTCATGCGATTAAAAAATATGGCGTCGGCGTTAAATGCGCAACAATCACACCCGATGAAGCGCGTGTGACAGAGTTTAAGCTCAAACAAATGTGGAAATCCCCTAATGGCACGATTCGCAATATTTTGGATGGCACCATTTTTCGTGAACCCATTATTTGCAAAAATGTCCCTCGCTATGTTCAAGGCTGGACCAAGCCGATTGTCATCGGCCGCCATGCCTTTGGCGATCAGTATCGCGCCACTGATTTTGTCGTGAAAGAACCTGGCACCCTCACGCTCACCTTCACTCCAGAAAATGGAGGTGCGCCGGAGCACCACGAAGTCTTTAAATTCAAAAGCAATGGTGTTGCAATGGCCATGTACAATATAGACGAGTCTATCTCTGGCTTTGCACGCGCTTGCTTCAACTATGGCTTAAGCTTAAACATGCCCGTTTATCTTTCTACCAAAAACACCATTTTGAAAAAATATGATGGCCGCTTCAAAGACATTTTTCAGGCCATTTATGAGTCTGAATTCAAAACTCAATTTGACACTGCAGGAATTAGCTACGAGCATCGCCTAATCGATGATTTAGTTGCCTCGGCAATCAAGTCTGACGGTGGCTTTGTTTGGGCCTGTAAAAATTATGATGGCGATGTACAATCTGATGTCGTTGCACAAGGCTTTGGCTCTTTGGGCTTGATGACCTCAGTGCTGATTACACCCGATGGCAAAACAGTGGAAACTGAAGCGGCTCACGGCACGGTCACACGCCATTATCGCGAACATCAAAAAGGCAACAAAACCTCCACTAATCCGATTGCTTCGATTTTTGCCTGGACTTGCGCACTTCGCTACCGAGGTCAGTTTGATGAAACGCCAGAAGTCATTGCCTTTGCAGACAAACTCGAAAAAGCAACGGTGGGCGCTGTTGAAGCGGGCTTTATGACTAAAGATCTTGCTCTACTCATCGGCAAAAATCAATCTTGGCTCACTACAGAGGACTATATTCAGAAAGTTGCAGCACGTTTGTAGAAAACCATACTGGCGGCACTTTGGTGGCAATGACTGGATCATCATAATTCAAAATTCCCACCAAGGCTTTGAGCCGCCCAAGTTCCCGACACTCAAAAGCACCCCCTGTTGCATTCGCCAAAAAATACTTTAATTTGGAGTGACGCCTGACAAACTCAAGCAGCTCAGGCGGGATGGAGATCGAAACAGCCGGAACCAGCACCCCCTTTTCATTCGGCCTTGCATCACGCAATGCCGCATTCACTGCGGGAATCAAAGCCTCATAAATTTCATTTTCAACCCTACAGCCAATAAACAGATTACTCAAACACGTCACCTGCTCACGATATTCCGCAACAATCGACTCCACAAGCTCACGTTCTAATTGAAGCCCTTTTTCCAACAAAAGCTCATCAACCAGGCGCCCCTGATAGACCTTGCTCAAAGCGTTAGCAATGCACGTAGCAGACCGAATATAACGCACCACCAATCCATGCTTTAATTTCCAAGATTTTTTGTCTCCTGCATCCACAAAGGCATGCGGATAATTTTTGACAAGCCGCTCCATCAAAGTTGAATCCTGCACGTAATAAGGCTCAAGTTCAATACGCGCAATTCGCTTCATTCCGCTCGCCGCATGCACTCCAAAATAAACGGTGACTTCATTGCACTTAATCTTTGGCACTATGCATCCATTTTTAACTTAGGATACAATTATATCTCAGTTCATCCCTCACAACAACGCCACACATCCGATACCCTACGCGTGAAAAAAATAAAATGTCAATTATATTTAATCATATTCATTGACTTTATTTTATTTTGTGATATTATATTAAGCATCTTAAATTACTTTAAAGCACTATGGATTCATTCCCAGAACTAGAAAAAGAACGCGGCATTACTATTGTTCCACAAACTCCAGAAGCCCCTCCTCCGTTGCTGCCAAATGACAGAGCGGCACTAGAAAACATCCTCATTGCTGTATTCTCCCGCCTCCAAGACTCAGAGCCAGCATCAAGCCCTTCTGCTGACAGCTAGCAAATAGAATGCTCATCTATCTAGAAATTTGATATCTATAAAGCAAAGCTAGCCAAGCGCTCAAATATCGGGTATAATCGCGCCACTTTGACTTAAAATAAATGTAGAATCGCATGCTTGATCCCAATAAAATTCGTAATATCGCCATTATTGCTCACGTCGATCACGGCAAAACCACGCTGGTAGACAAGCTACTGCAACAGGCAGGCACTTTTGGCGAACGCGCGACTATTGTTGAACGCGTCATGGATTCTAATGATTTAGAAAAAGAGCGCGGCATTACCATTTTGGCAAAAAATACCGCCTTGGATTACAATGGCTATCGCATTAATATCGTTGACACCCCAGGACATGCTGACTTTGGCGGCGAAGTCGAGCGCGTATTGTCGATGGTTGACTCTGTATTACTGATTGTCGATGCCGTGGACGGCCCTATGCCACAAACACGTTTTGTGACTCAAAAAGCCTTTGCACAAGGTTTACATCCTATTGTAGTCATCAATAAAATTGACCGTCCTGGCGCGCGTCCTAATTGGGTGGTTGATCAGGTATTTGACCTCTTTGCTAAACTAGGCGCTAATGACGATCAACTTGACTTCCCGATTGTGTATGCATCTGCTTTACAGGGCTATGCCAAATTAGATTTAAAAGATGAAACTAGCGATATGAGCGTTTTATTTCAAACGATTATCGACAAAGTGGCTCCTCCTGATGCAGATATGAATGGCCCCTTCCAAATGCAAATTTCGTCTCTTGATTATTCCAATTATGTTGGCGTGATCGGCATTGGCCGCATTACTCGGGGTAAAGCGCGCACCAATATGCCTGTAACCGTTATCGATGTCGCTGGCAAAACACGTAATGGCCGCATTCTACAAGTCTTGGGTCATATGGGCTTAAAACGGATCGAAGTGCCTGAAGCCACTGCGGGCGATATTATTTGTATCACCGGACTCGAAAACATTTTTATTTCCGATACTATCTGTGATCCAAGCTGTGTTGAAGCGATGACTCCTTTATCGGTTGATGAACCGACCGTCACCATGACCTTCCAAGTGAATAATTCTCCTTTTGCAGGCAAAGAAGGTAAATATGTCACTTCGCGCCAAATTCGTGAACGCCTCAACAAAGAGCTAATCCATAATGTAGCCTTACGCGTTAATGACACCGAAGATCCAGATAAATTCCAAGTTTCTGGTCGAGGCGAACTCCATCTTTCTGTTCTGATTGAAACCATGCGTCGCGAAGGCTATGAACTTGCGGTTTCTCGCCCAGAAGTTATTTTTCATACCAAAGAAGATGGCACGCAAGAAGAGCCTTTTGAATGGGTAACCATCGACGTAGAAGAAGCCAATCAAGGCGGCGTGATGGAACGCATGGGTACGCGCCAAGGCGACTTAACCAATATGGTTCCAGACGGTCAAGGTCGTGTTCGTTTAGAATATATGATCCCCACCCGCGGCTTGATTGGAGTCAGAACTGAATTCATGAGCATCACCTCAGGCACGGGCATTATCACCCACGTCTTCGATCATTACGGCCCCATGAAAAAGAATGTTGCCAACGAACGTCCGCGCGGTGTCTTAATTGCCAATTGCGCAGGTAAAGCTTTGGGCTATGCACTGTTCAATTTACAAGAGCGCGGCCTCATGATGATTGATCATGGCACTGAAGTGTATGAAGGCATGATTATCGGCATTCATTCTCGTGACAATGACTTGGTTGTGAATGTCATTAAAGGCAAACAGCTTACTAATATTCGGGCTGCAGGCACGGACGAAAATATCGTCTTGACCACACCAATCAAACATTCGCTAGAACAAGCACTTGAATTTATCAATGATGATGAGCTGGTTGAAGTTACACCAAAATCCATCCGCTTACGCAAACGCTTCCTCACCGAAAACGAGCGCAAACGGGCTGATCGCTCCAAAGCTGAGTAATCGAGTTAATATGATCAATCCTCGCGTATGCGGGGAAAGATACTTTCTTTATGATTGAGGTAACAGG
>CAXNIG010000007.1:0-9881 GCA_964202445.1 Pseudomonadota bacterium | reverse complement strand
CGGTTGCCATTATTCAAAAACAAGCCGGCTTTAAATAAACCGTGTGTCATCATGTGTAAGAGTGGAGCACTAAATACGCCCAAACCAAATTGAAACACCATAAACCCCATTTGTCCCATGGTTGAATAAGCTAGCTTTTGTTTAACATGGCTGCAGGTGAGCATGCAAAAACTGCCAAATAAGGCGCTGATCAAGCCAATCAAAAGTAATGCCAGCATCGCGGGTGCATGCTGATAAAAGAGAGGTGCCAACCGCAGTAATAAAAAGCCTCCTGCATTAATGACTCCGGCATGCATCAGGGCTGAAACCGGCGTGGGGGTTTCTAAGGTATCTGGCAACCATACATGAAAGGGAAACAGGGCTGATTTGGTCATAATGGCAATGATCAGCAGCCCGGCAATCCAACCCGAGTGTTGCGCATGAATAATGATGTTGTAGTTTGAGCTGCCCCAATATTGATAACATAAAATCACCGCACTTAAGAAACAGATATCGCCGATGCGATTGACGAGAAACTTTTTTAACGCGGCTTGGTGAGCGCTGGGTCTGTGGGAATAATGATTGAGCAGCCAATATAGGGTCAGGCCAATACATTGCCAGGCAATAAAGGCAGTGAGCAAATTGGTTGAAAGTATGAGTAAGGTGACGCTGCTGCTGACCCAGCACAGGCGTGCTAAAAATAAGCGTCTTTTGGGGTCTGCAGTCATATAGCGTCGGGCATATCCAAAAATAATCAGGCTGATAAAGCTGACCAAAATCAGCATGACAATCGACAGCAGGGGAATCTGGCTAGGCCAGATCAAGCAGCTCAGCGCTACAATCCATTGCGTAGCCAGACAAAATTGACTGAGGCGAGAATGATAAAAACAAAGGAAGCCGCCGATAAAAGGGAGAAGCAAGAGTAGCAGGGTCATGATGGTATCCTCGATTGACATTGTGTTTATTATAAAGCCGTGTTACCATTTTTAAAAGTTAATAATTATTGGTTTAACCATCATAAGAAAATGATATGAGACTCAGCCTTCACCAACTTAATGTATTTCGAGCCATTGCTGATCAAGGCGGCATTACTGCTGCGACACATAAATTGCATATGACTCAGCCTGCAGTGTCCAATATTCTCAAACAATTACAGGATTATTATCAGCAACCCTTGATAGAAGTCATTGCCAAAAAAGTGTATTTAACTGAGGCAGGCAAGGTATTGTATCAGCATGCAGTCCAGGTGGATCAAATTTTGCAAAAAGCAGCCACGGAAGTAAAATCGCTTGGTGGAGGTGTACGAGGTGATTTAAAATTGGCAGTGGTGTCGACTGCTAAATATTTTGTGCCCCGCTTATTGGGTGCGTTTAAACGCGCCTATCCCGAGGTGAATATTACCTTGGAAGTATTAAATCGTGAGCAAGTGATTGAGCAGCTTAAGCAGAACCAGAATGATTTTGTCATTATGAGTCAGCCTCCTTTGGAAATTCCGATTGAAGTTGAGCCTTTTTATGAGGATCAATTGGTGGTCGCCTGTGTCACAGATCATCCCTTGTTGCATCAAAAAAATATTGCATTTTCAGTGCTGAGTAAGGAGTCCTGGTTAATGCGTGAAAAAGGCTCGGGTACGCGTATGGTGATGTTAAAATGGATGCATGATCACCAGATTGTACCCAATAGCATGATGGAAATTGGTAATAACGAATCAATCAAGCAATTGTTGATGGCGGGGATGGGAATCTCCTTGCTTTCTAAACAAAGTATTGAAATTGAATTGGCTGCCGGATTGATTGCGATATTGCCCGTTAAAGACTTACCCTTAAAGCATGAATGGTATATGGTACGGCATGTCGATAAACAGCCCTCAAATTTGGTACGCACTTTTTATGAGTTTGTGCAGCAACATCCAGATCTCGGGCATTTTCTCACGCTAAAAAATCAAACCCTTAGATAATTCGCACACCTTGCATATCTAGACTAGCTTGGCGTAGCTCAAGGCCTTCCAGATTAGGTAAGGCTTGCTTGATTTGTGCTATGGATGCAAAGGCGATGACGACGCCTGCAGCATCGCCAGAGATTGCTCCTGCGCCACAGATTTTAGCGGCGATTTCAGCTTGTCGTAGGGTTTGAATAAGAGATTGGACTTTAGCAGGTACGACATCTAAGCTTTCAAGCAAGCTTTGATTATCCGCAATTGCTTGTTTAAAACGGTCAAAATCAGCTTCCTGTATTGCGCTTAGCATCCGCTGGCTGACTTCATGAAACGCGGCAATCCGTTGCGGCTCCTTTTTAAAAATAGCCTGAGTATGACTGACGCATTCCCCTGTTGTGGAGCTGGGTTTGCCCGTTAAAATTAAGGTGAAAGGAAAATCAGGCCAGGTTAAAGGAGTAGGTGTTTTGTCATGACAAAAATAAATACAGCCACCATGCGCACTGACATAAATATCTAAGCCACTAGACTGCCCGTGTTGTAGATTTTCTGCATCCAGATTCAGATGGAAAAGCTCATCCAGGCTTAAGTTTTTACCTGTATAGTGATTTAAAGCAAAGTTTAAACTGACAATAGCAGCTGCGGAAGAGCCCATGCCATAACCACTGGGGATATCTGAATGCGTATGCACAGAGAGGCCATCTTGCATTTTGAGCTTCAGTTTATCAATGAAGGCTGTAGCGGTGTATTCCAGTAAATGAAAAGGCTCAGTCAGTACTTTGCGAATACTGTGTTTTCCCTGCATAAATTGCTGATAATCAGCTTGAACCTTTGCTTTAAAGTGACGTAAGTGATGCAATGTCCGCTCACGTTTGTGATCTAAATTAGCTAAATCAAATAAAACATGGGGCAAGCTTTGGGTGCTGATGGTGCTTTTGCAGTGAATATTGATCGCCATCGCAATGGCTGGAACACCTTGTAGAATCGCATGCTCTCCACATAAAATAAGTTTGGCTGGGGCTTGGGCACTGACTTTATTTAAAGAGGCTCCGGCTTCATAAACGCGCTGATGATCTTTGATTTGCGCCAATCTAAAAATTCCGCGCTGTACTTTAGGAATTTCAAGATGACCCCCATCTTTAGGATAGGCATATTGATAAGCCGCTTCATATTCTTGCAAATTCAGCGCTTCGCGGGCAGCGAGTAATGCTTGATGGGTTTTGGTAAACAGATGCTGGGTATAGTTAGGTAACACGCGGGCGCTAAAAAATTCACCGATGCAACCTGAACCATAGCTGTAAAAACCTAAGCGCTTGCCAGCCAAGTCATCGCGGTGTTCCAACAATGAGAGTAGGCCCAAATATAGCGATGCGGTATAGCAATTGCCTACAGTACGACTGTAACGCAAACTGTCTGCGAGAGAGAGTTCTATTTCACTGTCAGTAGGTCGGGGGAGCTGATTGACTAGAGCCAGCTTTTGCAGCGCTTTTTCCGCTAGGCGTGGAATAGGAATATGAAATAAAAAATAGTCATGATCTGCATAATTGCGGTGAGTGTGAGTTTGGTAGTCCAGCCAAGATTCTTTGAGTGCTTTGAGGTAGAGTTCGCAGGAATATTTGCCATCAACTAAAGCTTCATCACGATAATTAGGCCGCCAAAAATCCATAGCCTCTTCCGTATAAATGCCCGACCCCTCTTCAAAAGCAATGAGCTTAGGTGCGTTGGACAAAACGAGTGCAACAGCCCCTCCGCCTTGTGAGGGCTCTCCTGCTGAGCCTAAGCCATAACGGGCAATATCTGAGGCCAAAATAAGTGCTTTTTTATCTGGGTTGCTTTTGAGCCAATCCAGGGCGAGCATAATGGCTCCTGTTGCGCCATAACAGGCTTGTTTGAGTTCGAGCACTCGACAACGATTGGGTAGCTGTAAAAGACGGTGAATATATAAGCCTGCTGCCTTAGATTGATCCGTACCACTTTCTGTAGCAAATAAAACAAGCCCAATAGTTTGAGAGTCGATGTCTTGCAGAGCTTGTTTTGCTGCATTAGCCGCTAAAGTGATAATGTCCTCATCAGGAGAGGCAACGGCCATTTGATATTGCCCTAGACCGATATAATATTTATCAGCAGGAACATTTCGCCCCGCCGCCAAGACGGCTAAGTCAATAAAATGGCGTGAAGTATAAAAAGAAGCGGACTCGATTCCAAGTTGTTGCATCATTAATGGATACACTTCGTTACATTTAGTTCACGCAGTATACTGACTTTAAGGGCAAATGTCGATTGGATATTATGTGCTTGTCAGCGCAGATTGATGTGCTTTTAATTTCAATTTTTCAGGCGCGCTAAACTCAGAATGCTCAGCGAATGCTTGCGCTACAGCGAGATTAAGATACAGGCCCCAGGCTATTTCGGTGAAATCTCTGGGTTGGGTATGGAGATCTTCGCGAACCATTGATTCGATGGTCTGTGCAGGATTAATTTGCTGTAAAACTTCTAAATAATCGGCCAGACGGGGATGGAGTGCAGCATTTTTTGGTCGATAATTAAAAATTTCGTTTAAGTGGTTCGGATCAAGAAGATGTGTCTCTGTATAAGCCATGCAATAATCCACTATTAAATAATAATGTAATTACTATACACCAATTATATATTAATGTCAATAATTATTTGTAAAGAGTGGCGCGCCCGGAGAGAGTCGAACTCCCGACCGCCTGGTTCGTAGCCAGGTACTCTATCCAGCTGAGCTACGGGCGCGTTGAGGAGCAATACTATAGAGACTTGAGTGATCTGTCAATAGAAATTTAATGCTGCCTGGAATGTGAATTATAGTTTTTCAAGCATTTTTGTAATAAAGCCGACTATAATCAAAATGAGGATAACTTTGCCACTCAGGCCTACATGCCAGTCATCTAGTTTACGCCAGGCTTTGCTAAGAAGATTGGGTTCTGCTTCTGGTTCTGGAACGATAGCCTTAGGCGTTTTTGTTTTTTTAACAGAGGTTGTTTTTTTAAGTGGTGTTTCTAATGGAACGGTTTTTTTTTCTTTTGGTGCAATTATTTTTTCTGCTTCTGTCATCATCAGCTCCTTGCATTCAGGGGATTAAAAAACTATCATTAGTCTAAACTAATACGCCAAAAAATTCAATGGACAAAATAATTTGTGCGGGAAAAAACTATCTTGATCATGCAGCAGAGATGCAGGAAGGTATTCCGGAGCGCCCTGTTCTATTCTTGAAGCCGCCTAGCGTTTTACGAGTTTGCGCAGATTGGCATGATGTGCTCACGATGCATCTTCCTCATTTACAAGATGAGATCCATTATGAGTGTGAGTTGGTTTTTCAGATTAAAAAGCAAGAGCTGGTTGCCGTGACGCTTGGCCTGGATATGACGAATCGGACTTTACAGCGACAAGCAAAACAAAACAGTGGCCCTTGGACTTTAGGCAAAGTATTTAAAGATGCGGCGTGTATCGGCCCATGGCTGCCCATTCCCCCTCAGCAAACAGAGCTATATTTTGAGTTTTTTTTAAATGATGTATTGAAACAAAAAGCCAGTGCAGGCAATATGCGTATGAGCCCAGCAGAGCTATTAGCCTATGCGGCAGTATATTTTCCAATTTGTGATGGCGACTTGCTGTTTACGGGAACACCTGCAGGCGTGGGTCAGGTACAAGTAGGAGATCACGCAAGATTATGCTTGAATGATCTGGAATATGCCGTTTATTTTGAGAAATAATAATTAAGATTAGGATCTTCAAAATCAAAGCCCGCTTCAAGCAAACGAGTGGGAATGACTTTTTGACTCCCTAGAAGTAAGTTGGTACCCATTTCACCGAAGAGCAGCTTGACCATATAAGGTGGAAATCGCAGCCAGAGTGGTCGATTCAAATGTTTTGCATAGGCTTTTGAGAAAGCAGCTTGGGTAACGGGTTCTTTGGCAACTAAGTTAATGAAACCATTTAAATCAGGGCGATCACTTAAAAAGAGAATCGCTTTGACAAGATCGGCACGGCTAATCCAACTTAAAAATTGCTTACCTGTGCCCAGAATCGTGCCAAAACCGTACTTAAAGAGAGGAAAAAGTTGTTCCAGCATGCCCCCATTAGCATGAAGCACAATGCCAAAGCGCATAATAAGAAGAGGAATATTATAGCTGTGGGCATCGAATGCAGCGGCTTCGATATTGCGACTCAGTTCACTTAAAAAATTCAGATCTTGGGGAAGTGGGCTGTTTTCATCATATACGCGGTCACCATGCAGGCCGTAGATGCCAATGCCGCTGGCCTGAAGTAGGCGAGGGCTATGTCCAGCAGTATTCTGTTGTCGATGACAAAAAGCAATTAAGCGTTTAATCGCCGCAAGCCGACTATTTAATAGTTTTTCTTTTTTCTTTTTACTCCACCATCCACCGATATTTTCACCGGCAAGATTAATGATGAGGTCAATTGAGTCAGTCTGTGTTTCTAGATCAATCCAAGTCCAGTAAGGGGGAAGCTCTTCAAATACAAACGCAATTTTAGCTTTGGAGCGCCCCAATACAATGACTTCATCTCCACGTGAAATAAATGCACGTACCAACGCTTTGCCAATAAAGCCGGTTGCCCCTGCAATTAAAACTTTCACGCCGTTGTGATCTCCATGATTGTATGGCTTTATTTAATCGGAAATAGATTATAAACTCAAGCAGCGCACTCTGATTCGTTTTTTCTAACACACCTTACCCAGCTGATCACACTGTTGACTGACCCCAGGTGCGAGAATTTTTCTAATTTTTCCATAAATAAATAAAACCTGCTTGGCATAGTTGTAATTTAAGTTTGGGGTATGAGAATGATAATTGCCGACAGCCTTAATGAGATTGGGTTCCATTTGAATATTTTGATTGAGGATCCAGGTGCCAATCATGACGTTTTGACAGGCATTGTATTGGAGGTCATATACGCTGGCGCCCTTCTGCCCTGCCTGTTTCAGCCAGGCACTGTTGATTTGCATGACGCCATAATCAAAGCTGCCATTGCTATTGGCCATGGCGATTCCATTGCGCCCTCCTTCCACAAAAATAATAGCCATAATCAACTCTGCAGGGATAGAATAAGTTTCAGCTGCTTGATTAATGCAGGAAATAGGGACATCGTGAAAAGCAGGAGCAGTCATGGTGAATCCGTTTGAGTCATTAATACATTTTACTTGATCCAGCGGGTTATATCCAGGATAATGCCAGGCATGAACTATGCAGACTACTTTCATCAAAGCATTAATGCGATTAAGGCAGAGAATCGTTATCGAACTTTCCGGCCTTTGCAGAGGAACGCACGCTTTCCAAAAAGCCGTTGTGGCGATCAGGAGATTATTTCCTGGTGTGGCGTAGATTATCTGGGGCTGACCCAAAATTTACACATTAAGCAAGCTGCAATAGACAGCATTCATGAGTATGGAACGGGAGCAGGCGGCACACGTAATATTGGTGGCACACATTTGCAGCATGCTGAACTAGAAGCACGCCTTGCTGTATTGCATCGGCATGAAGCTGCACTTTTATTTACCTCTGGCTATGTTGCGAATCAAACGACATTGGCTACTTTAGGTAAAATTTTACCCGACCTAGTTTACTTATCAGATGCAGAAAATCACATGTCCATTATCGACGGAATGCGTGCAAGTGGTGCGCAGAAGATTATCTTTGAGCATAATAATATGCAGGATTTAGAAAATATTTTAGCCAAACTACCACTGGATCGCCCTAAGATTATTGTATTTGAAACCGTTTATTCAATGAGTGGTGACTTTCCGCCCATGGCCGAGATTGTAGCATTGGCTCGAAAATATAATGCTATGACGTATGCGGATGAAGTCCATGCTTTAGGGGTCTATGGCGGTCAAGGTGGGGGATTAATTGAAGCGTTTGGCATGAGTGGTCAGATTGATATTGTACAAGGGACGCTCGGCAAAGGCTTTGGCTTATTGGGTGGATACATTGCTGCCTCGGCAGAGATTATAGATAGTATTCGCCTGATGGGAAGTGGCTTTATTTTTACGGTATCTCTGCCTCCGCATTTGTGTGCAACAGCGATTGCAGTCCTTGATTATTTACAGACGCATCGGGAAGAACAGGCTCAGCTGGCAGAGCTGGTTCAATATTTGAAGGCTAGCTTACATCAAGCAGGCCTACCTATAGTTCCTTCTGCTGGGCAGATTATTCCTATTCTAATAGGCGATCCTATTCTGTGTCAGCGGATTGCGGAACGTTTATTTAATGAATATCATATTTACGTGCAGGCAGTGAATTATCCCACAGTGCGTAAAGGTCAGGAGCGCTTGCGCATTTCACCCACTGCTTTGCATACATTCGAGCAGGCAGATCAGCTGGTTGAAGCGCTCACTGCGGTTTTTTGCCAAGAGGCCGTAAAGCCATGTGTATAGCGTAAATCCACATTGGTGAGTTGCTGGCCTGGGTTGGCGCTACTGAGCAGTGCAGGATAATCTGTTAAAAAATCAATAACGCGATCTTGAATATGACGCTTACCTAAGATGACCCAAAACTGATGATTAAGCTGTATGCTCCAGTCACCATTTTCTGCTAAGCCCAAACCGGTGATGGTCAAGTTTTGGCTGGAAAAAATTGGATTAATGCTATTGTACATGTCCAGCATGGTTTTGGCGTACTGGGAATTACCATTTAACAGGGGTAAGTCTGCCGCGCCTTTGGGGTTATTAATCATAAAAGTGCTGCCATCAGTCGCTAATAATTCTCCATCTGGTAGGCGAGCGGCTGCAGACTTTTCACGTAAAATAATGCGTACTGTACCTGGATAAATCCGCCAAAGACTGGCGCTTTTGATTCCTGGAAGTTGTTCTAGTGCATCCTCTGCTTTCCATTCAGAGAAGGCAAACAGACCTTTGCCAGCCAAAAAAGGATTAAGTGTCTTTTGCACATCCTGTTCATTGACATATCGATATGTGCCAATGACATTAACTTGGGTGATGGGGAGGCTATTATTATAATCAAGATACGCAAATAAAGCGCTATAAACAATTAGTAAGATCCCCAACAAGATTCCAATCACGCTTAAAAAACGGGTCCAACTAAAATGAAAGTGTCGTCGCGGTTGAGGGATTTCTGGAGTAGGGGTATCTACCGTTTCAGGATTGCTCATGCTGTCGTAAACCCAGCTGGTTTTTCGGCGCCGCCGGTGAATAAAAATTTCTCCATTTCAGTGCGTAATAATTCACGTGCTGATGCATCCATTAAATTCAGGCGATACTCATTAATTAGAGTGGTTTGATGGGCGAGCCACATTTGCCAAGCTTCTTGCGATATTTCATTAAGAATTCGTGCCCCCAAAGCGCCAGGATAGGGCTGCGATTTTAAAGCGGCTAATGTTTTGTTTAATTTAACACATAATACTGATGAGTTCGGCATGGTTGTTCCTCCAAAAACATTATACGAGTTTTGCGATAATCATGCTAGCATTTGCAATTTTTATAAAAAGGTGTAAATTGATCATCTATTTTTAAAATAATGAGAAGTATTGCTATGAATAAAGTACATTTTAGGAAAAATTTATCCCTTTTTTCCTTGACGATGACGGGTGTGACCGCGATTGTGGGGTCTGGTTGGTTGTTAGGAACACAAAAAATTGCAGAAATAGCTGGCCCTGCTGGGATTTTAGCTTGGGTTTTTGGTGCAATTGTCGCTTTATTGGTTGGGTTGTTTTATGTGGAGATTGGCAGCGCCAATCCTTCAGCGGGCGGGATCGGTTATTATGCGCATGTGACGCACGGACGATTTTGCGGATTTTTAACCTCTTGGATTAACTGGCTGTCTGTTTTGGCAGTCGCACCCATTGAAGCACAGGGGATTGTTCAATATATCAGTCAACTGAGTCCTGGAATGATGCTGCTTTACAATACTCAGTCGCATAATCTGACAGGAATAGGGATTTTTGCTTCGATCGGCTTCATGATTTTCTT
>CAXNIG010000006.1:0-10121 GCA_964202445.1 Pseudomonadota bacterium | reverse complement strand
GAGTTTACGTTGATAACGCTCACTTAAATACACTTGAATATTCACGGCAGTCGCATGCAGAATGGCTTGCTTTTTTTCCTCTAAAAAAGCCTGAAAATGTTTTAGATCATAACGATAAGATTCAATCGTATTGGCACTTAAACCCTTTGTTAAAAAACAATAATCGCAAAAACTGGCAAGAATCTCATCCGGATGCAGGCTACTTTTTTGCATGAACCCTCTTGTATTTTTCAAAAAAGAAGTGCATTATATCACAAGCTAAAGCATCTTTAGCATGTTCAAACCGTTCTATTCTTTTCAAATGTAACCCCCATTCTTTTAAAAAAACAGAGAGGCATCATCCATGAGTGACACTATTATAACGATCACAAACGATAACTTCGACGCTGAAGTACTCAAATCCACCACCCCGGTTCTTGTAGATTTTTGGGCAGAATGGTGCGGACCATGCCGCATGATTGCACCGATTTTGCACGAAATTTCCCTCGAAAACCAAGGCAAAATTAAAATTGCCAAAGTGAATGTAGACGAATGCCAAGATATCCCGGGCAAGTATGGAATCCGCGGCATTCCCACTTTAATTATTTTCAAAAACGGCAGCGCACATGCCACCAAAGTAGGCGCATTGAGCAAAAGCCAATTGCAAGCCTTTATCGATGACCATATCTAAGCTTTATCTGTGAGTGTGACATGAATTTAAATGATCTAAAAAAGAAATCCATTGCTGATTTGATGGAACTCGCTCAGTCTCTGGGCGTTGAAAACGTGGGCCGTTCCCGCAAACAGGAAATCATCTTTGCTATTTTAAAATCCCATACCCGCAAAGGGGAAGATATTTTTGGCGAGGGGGTGCTCGAACTCCTGCAAGATGGCTACGGATTTTTACGCTCATCTGACAGTTATTATGTTGCTAATCCGGATGATGTGTATGTTCCGCCCCAGCTGATTCGACGCTTTAATCTACGCACAGGCGACAGCATTTCAGGTCGCATTCGCCCACCTAAAGAAGGTGAACGCTATTTTGCCCTGACCAAAATCGATTCTGTCAATTTTGATCATCCCGAACAAGCCAAACAAAAAATTCTATTTGAAAACTTAACCCCCCTGTTTCCGCAAGAACGCATCAAAATGGAAATCGGCAATGGCTCAACCGAAGATATTACCGCTCGAATTATTGATTTGGTCTCACCAATGGGGAAAGGTCAACGTGCATTGATTGTGGCCCCACCCAAAGTGGGCAAAACTATTATGATGCAGAATATTGCCAACTCCATTTCACAAAACTATCCTGAATGCTATTTGATAGTCCTCCTGATTGACGAGCGCCCCGAAGAAGTGACGGAAATGGCCCGAACTGTTCGCGGTGAAGTGGTCGCCAGCACCTTCGATGAACCTGCAACGCGTCATGTGCAATTGGCTGAAATGGTGATTGAAAAAGCCAAGCGCTTGGTCGAACACAAACAAGATGTGGTGATTTTACTCGATTCTATTACCCGTTTAGCCCGCGCATACAATACTGTTGCCCCCTCTTCTGGCAAAGTCTTAACTGGCGGTGTGGATGCCAATGCCTTGCAACGCCCAAAACGCTTTTTTGGCGCAGCGCGAAATACAGCAGAAGGCGGCAGCTTAACTATTATCGCCACCGCTTTAATTGACACAGGTTCCAAAATGGATGATGTGATTTTTGAAGAATTCAAAAGCACAGGGAATTCCGAATTGTATCTCGATCGCAAAATTGCTGAAAGACGCATTTACCCTGCCATCTTTTTCAATAAATCCGGCACGCGTCACGAAGAATTACTCACCAAACCCGATGAGCTTCAACGCCTATGGATCCTACGCAAGCTCATGCATCCGATGAGTGAAATCGCTGCCATGGAATTCTTGAGCGAACATCTCAAAGAATCCAAAACCAATGATGATTTCTTCAAAGCCATGAAGCGTCAATAATGAGTTATTTCAAACAATCCCGGGCGAATCTTTTTGTCACAAATGCCCTGATTGCCATCAATGTAATGATCATTGCCTCGGGCGGCTTCATGACCCCACTGTGGTCCAATTTTGTCTTAAAAATTGGGGGCGACTTACAAACGGCTGGCATTGCCGTGTCGATTTTCTCCGTGGTGATTGGCGTCTTCATGTGCATTGCCGGTTGGATCGAACACCGCTATCAAAACGATGAATGGTTTATGTGTTTTTCACAATTGATTGTTTTTGGCAGTTATACGGCCTATCTGTTTGTGCAGCATCCCTGGCAACTCTATTTAGTTCAGGTTGGCCTAGGCATTGGCGGTGCCTTTCAAACCCCAGTGATCTGCGCAATCTACCAACGCTATTTCAGTCAAAAAGAAAGCACGCTATTCTGGGCCATCTGGAACGGCTTTTTCAATATCGCCCTCGGCGCTGGAGCACTTGTCAGCAGCCTTCTCGTCGCCCATTTTAACTATCAGATTATGTTTAAAAGCCTAAGCGCCCTTGCTGGAATCTGTCTACTCGCCAATATTGCACTGATGATGCACATTCGCAAAGTGGGATTACTCGAAATTCTAAGCTTGCGCGCGCCACGCTCTTAATGCTGCAATCCTATAATCATAAAAAAACAAAGGATAATTTAACCCCTTCCCAAAAAAATCTTTTTCGTGTAAAATCAGCCTCCTTGATTTCAGACTTATTTAACTTACGAGGAAACACCATGACTGTTCAACACACTTTATCCATCATTAAGCCGGATGCCGTTGCTAAAAATGTAATTGGCAAAATCTTAACGCGCTTTGAAGATGCACAACTCAAGATTGTCGCGTCTAAAATGGTGCACTTGTCACAGCGCGAAGCCGAAGCTTTTTATGCTGTGCATAGCGAGCGCCCTTTCTTTAAGGACTTGGTTAAGTTTATGATCTCAGGCCCCGTGCTGATTTCTGTATTGCAAGGCGACAATGCCATTTTGAAACACCGCGATTTGATGGGTGCAACCGATCCTAAAAAAGCCGAGAAAGGCACCATTCGTGCTGACTTTGCTGACAGCATTGATATGAATGCGGTGCATGGCTCTGATGCGCCGGAAACCGCTGCAGTAGAAATTGCATTTTTCTTTCCTGGACACCACATTTACGCATGAGCTTAATCAACCTTGCTAATTTAGATCACGAAGGCCTCAAGGATTTTTTTGTCAGTATTGATGAGAAGCCCTTTCGTGCGCGGCAAATTCTGCAATGGATTCACCAGCGTGGCGTGACTGATTTTAGCTTGATGACCGACATGAGCACCGCATTACGTGAAAAACTCGCCGGCGTAGCCGAAGTGAGCTTACCTCGCGTTATCTTGCGCAAACCCTCGACGGATGGCACGCAGAAATGGCTCATGCAAATGGGGGATCGCAATGTGATTGAAACGGTGTATATTCCTGAAGAAAACCGCGGCACACTGTGCATTTCATCTCAAGTTGGCTGCATGCTCACCTGCACGTTTTGCTCAACAGGCACCCAGGGGTTTAACCGCAATCTGTCTACCGCTGAAATTATTGGCCAGCTTTGGGTCGCCGTGCGTGAACTCTCTCAACAAAACGGTCACCACGATCGCCATGTGACCAACGTTGTCATGATGGGCATGGGCGAACCGCTCCTCAACTTTGATCAAGTGGTTCCAGCATTACGCCTGATGCTGGATGACTTTTCTTATGGCCTCTCAAAGCGACGCGTCACTTTAAGCACTTCGGGTGTGGTGCCAGAGATTTATCATTTAAAAGAAGCTTGTCAGGTCTCACTGGCGGTTTCTCTTCATGCGCCCAACGATACACTCCGCGATGAAATTGTCCCGATCAACCGTAAATATCCTCTCCAAGAACTGATGCAAGCCTGCCGCGATTATGTCGGCCACGACCCTCACAAAAGCATTACCTTTGAATATGTAATGCTCCAAGAAGTCAACGACTTTAAACATCATGCAGAAGAATTAATTCCATTGGTCAAAAACTTAGCCTGCAAATTTAACTTGATTCCATTTAACCCCTTTCCAGGCACAAAATACCAGCGCTCCAGCAATAATCGCATTCACGCTTTTAAAGATATTCTCGAAAAAGCAGGCTATGTGACCACCATCCGCAAAACCCGTGGTGATGATATCGATGCAGCCTGCGGCCAATTAGTAGGCGAAGTGCAGGATCGCACCCGACGTCAAGAAAAGTTTAAACAATCTTTGGTCGCAAAAAATGACGAAAGCTAAAATAATTCTAGTGGTTGCCTACAGTCAAAACCGGGTGATTGGGGTTAATAATACCTTACCCTGGAACCTACCCAATGATCTTAAACACTTTAAAGACTTGACTTTAAATCAGTGCATTTTAATGGGCCGCAAAACTTTTGAATCCATTGGGCGACCGCTGCCCCATCGCGAAATGATCGTACTCACCCGCCAAGTTGATTTTCATTCTGATTATGCGCATACCATTCACACTCTTGCAGCGCTACAACCTTTACAACAAGATTTGTTTGTCATTGGTGGCGCAGAGATCTACACCCTGCTTCTGCCTCAGGCTGATTTAATCTATGCTACAGAGGTCAAAACCGAACTTGAAGGCGATGCATTGTTCCCCAAACTGGACCCCAAGATTTGGCAAGAAATAAGCCGAGAAAGCCATTTACACGATGAGCGTCATGCTTTTGACTATGACTTCGTGACCTACCAGCAAACGCTCTAAACGGGACTTTGACACAGACAGCTGCAAATGTGAAGCGCCCTGTTCATCTACTTCTTCTTTTTGCACAGCGCGCCAAGAATAAAGCGTTGAACGCAGATCTCCTTGATCTGGAGTGAGCACAAGCGTGCCCTTAAATTGCTCTGGACTGAGTCGTTTTAAAATAGACTCACACAATAAAGCCTCACCCTCGCCCTGCATGGCCGACATCCACACACGGATAGGCTGACCTTGCTCATCACAGTCTACTCGGGCGTGCTGATCTTCACTGCGGTCTATTTTATTCATGACTTCTAAAATAGGCTGATTACCCGCACCAATTTCCTCTAAAACATGAAGCACCTGTTGCTTTTGCAATAAATAATCGGGGTGACTGGCATCAATCACATGAATTAACAGCGTAGCCTCAATGACTTCTTCCAAGGTCGCTTTAAATGCCTCGACCAAACTATGTGGCAAACTGCGGATAAAACCAACAGTATCGGCCAAAACAACATCACCATATTGCGGCAAAATCAATTGACGTAAACTCGGGTCCAAAGTAGCAAAAAGTTGATTTGCGACATAGACATCCGACTTACACAGCAGATTAAATAAAGTAGACTTCCCCGCATTCGTGTAGCCAACTAAGGCAATACAAGGGGTATTTGACTTTTGACGCGAAGATCGCCCGAGCTGACGTTGGGACTTTACCTTTTCGATTTGCGCCTTCAACTGCTTCATTTTTTGTCGCAATAAACGCTTATCAATTTCTAATTGTGTTTCGCCAGGCCCCCCTCGCACGCCAATACCACCGCGCTGCCGCTCTAAATGGGTCCAGCCTTTGACTAAACGCGTGGCTTGATAATCAAGATGTGCCAACTCCACTTGTAACTGCCCTTCATGGGTGCGCGCACGCTGGGAAAATATCTCCAAAATTACACCCGTACGGCTCATCACCTGCACATTGAGGCGCTTATGCAGATTACGTTCCTGCGTAGGGGTCAGATCATGATTAAACAAAACTAAAGTCGCTTCATGCAAAGCGATTAAAGCTTCACATTCGGAGACCTTACCCTCGCCCATAAAAAACTTTGCATCGATATGATCGCGCTGAAAACGCAAACAATCAACCAGTTCAACCCCCGCTGTTTTTGCAAGCTCTTTTAATTCATCAAAATCAGGAGACTCCTGGCGATAAAAATCGATATGAATCAAAATAGCTCGAGGATGATGGCCCGCAAAAAAACTTAACAAATTTTACTCCGCACCCTCAGCTTGAGCAGTACCCCAAACCAAATGCACAGGATGCACTGGAACAATTGTAGAAATGGCATGCTTATACACAATCTGGTTGGTCTCATGATGACCCAACACCACAACGACGGTATCAAAAGCTTCAATTTTACCCTGCAATTTGATGCCATTTACCAAATAAATTGCAACCTGCGTTTCTTCTTCGCGCAGGGTATTTAAAAACACATCTTGTAACGAATTTAACTTTACCATTTTACAACCAATCCTTTTATTATTTTTACACATTAGCCTATATGAAGACGGGAATTGTAACACGACAAATACACCCTGTCTATTTGTTTTTTCACTATTGCTTACTTTTTTTCTGAATCAAACGTAATGCACATTCTGCTAGCCTTTGGCCTTGAAAAAAACACAAATCTGCCTCATCTTTTGATAACTCGATTTGGTTTTTTTGCCCGGCAAAATGACTCACGCCATAGGGGGTGCCTCCGGTTACAGTGTGACTCAGAGCAGAGTGCGTATAAGGCACCCCGATCATCACCGCACCATGATGCAATAAAGGCAACATCATCGACAATAACGTTGTTTCCTGGCCACCATGCATACTGGCCGTCGAGGTAAATACGCAGGCTGGCTTATCGACCAGACTTCCTGCAAACCATAAATCGCTGGTCGTATCCAAAAAATATTTTAAAGGCGCAGCCATATTCCCAAAACGAGTGGGACTACCCAAAGCCAAACCGATACAATTTTTAAGATCCTCTTTTGTCACATAAGGAGGGCCGGAATCAGGAATCGCGGGCTCTGAGGCTTCACAAACGGTAGAGACTGCAGGCACAGTACGAATACGCGCCTCCAATCCCACAGAATGAATCCCCGTCGCAATCGCTTTAGCCATTTCAAAAACCGCACCTGATCTGCTATAGTAAAGTACCAGAACATAATCTTTCGTCATAATAAAGAGCCCCTTATGAATTTTTGCAAAACTTTATTTTCCCATAAAAGCAAATCCTTAGCGAGGACTTTTTATCACTTTTGGGCCCAAGTGTGCAGTGACTTTTACCGCGAACATGGCATGACGCGCGCAGCCAGCTTAGCTTATACGATTTTATTCGCCTTTGTCCCTTTGATTATTGTTATCATCAGCATGCTGAGTTATTTTACCATTTTTGACAATATCACGCAGGAAGTCGAAGCCTTTGTATTCTCCAATTTTGTGCCGCACACGGGCAACATTATCTTATCGTACCTCATAGACTTTCAAAACCAGGCCAAAAAATTACCCTGGATTAGCTTTGGCTTTTTATTTTTTACCTCGATCATGCTCTTAATCAATATGGAATCTCATCTGAATGAACTATGGGGCCTCAAAAAACACCGCCACTATGGACTATCCATTTTAATTCATTGGTCGACCTTAATCGTCGGCCCCCTTTTATTATGCATGAGCCTGACCATCAGCTCCTATCTGGTCTCTGAAAGCTTATTGACCGAAAAAATCGTGCACCATGGCCTCATTACCGCTCCCTTTATCTGCTCTACATTGGCCTATACTTTTTTATATCAAGCCTTACCCAGCTGCAAAGTCAAGTTCATTGATAGCCTCATGGGCGGCCTGTTTTCTGCTATCCTTTTTGAAGGTGCAAAAGTCGGCTTTGCTTTTTACATCACCATTTTCCATAGTTATCAACTTCTCTATGGCACTCTGGCCACCATCCCACTCTTCTTACTTTGGCTATACTGCTGCGCCTTAACCTTTCTTTTTGGCGGACAAGTGGTCAATACATTAAGAGTACAACAAACCATTTAACCCCCCCCTTTACAACATAAAATAAACAGTCTATACTTCGCTCCATTGCATACGCAATACACACTAACCAATGGAGGATTACATTCATGAAACAACGACTGCGCGCCTGCTCAAGCCTAATTCTGGGACTTATACTAACACTGCCGATATGGGCCAATACGAATGCAGATGTGTTTGTGTATAATTTAACAGGAATCGATTTACACATGTATTGCCAATTAGCAAATAATACACGCTTTTATGCTTATCCAACGCAACAGGCCCACGCCTTTACGATTACACAGGATAGTGACGCCATTGATATTTATATTTTAGATCAGCCGGTTGTTAATGGGCCCAATATGCGCTGCTATAATCAAGAAAATTTGGCCGATTATTTTAGTTATCAAGTTGTTGGAGACAAGGAAATCGTTCATGTTGGCGGCCATTTTCACTATGATCACAGCTACCCTGGAAGCATTACCTTTGAATCTCATTGAGCTGCTGATTGCCCTGATCTTATCCAGCATGATCTTAATTTTACTCAGCCAGAATCTCAGCAATCTATCACTTGATGCGCTGCATTTTAAGCACACGACAGAAAATGAAGATACGGCCTTGCTCGCCTTGCTGCTACTGCAACATCAATTGCAAAGCAGCCAGGAGACCGAGTGCACCCCAACGCTGGAGCCGAGCTATCGCATCATTAATACGCCAGAAAAATATGGCCTGAGCATCGACACTCTGGAAGATACCTTTTATATCAACAATGCCGATAGTGCAAAAAAAACGCTACTCTCACAACATTGGAGCAACAAATATAATCCAACCATCCTTCTTGATGATTGCCTGAGCGCTGCAAGCCTACCCATGGATGTAGCACAAAGCAGACTCGAAACAGTCAATCATTTCCCCCTCAGCGTCAGCTTAAAAGTAACGCGAGAATATCTCTGGGATCAAGGCACAATAACCATGCACCAAGAGCATGACACGGCCACTTTGTTTCAAAATATAACTGATTTTGTTATCACTGCAACTCCTACAATGCTCACGCTGCAAATCACCCCCAAGGATGCCCATGCTCCCTTCTCAATCCACTACACCCCCTCCACCTGAATCTGGATACATTCTGATACTTTGCATGATCTTTGTGATTTTAATCAGCCTGGCTTTTGCCTCCATCATGCAAACATTAGACCACTATCAGCGCCTCAGCACCGAATTTAAAATGAATCGCACCGTCCTCACCCAAGAATCCGCTTTAATGCTAGAGGCCAAACAGGAAGCTGGGCAAAAAAATCAGCAACTGCAAAACTCCACACCCCAACCCAGTGAATCGCCAGATCTCCAAAACAAGCAAAATCAAATCAATCTACGCGCGATCATTCTGGATCATGGCAATACTCTCAATATCTGGCAAGGCTGGTTTTTTATCCACGACCCCAATCTACCCAACACCCCACTTTTTGAAGCCATCATCCGTTGCAATGCCGGCAGCACCGACTGTGAGATCATTCACTGGCATCGCGTTTGAAAAGTCTTAGCGCTAAAGAGATGACATGCTGTAGAATAATAGGCGAGCACAGCAACGTTATGCCAGCTATTGCATAGGAGCGCCACTGTGCTCGCTTATTACTCCATTTTTATTTTTAGGTGGAAATGATTTAGGGGCTTCTGATTACATGCAAAACGCATGTTTTCACAAATTAAAGGATTTTTATTAATATGAGCGGCAATCGAAAATTGCTTATTCTCTGTTTGATCGCTCTTTTTCCAGCATATACTTTTTTTCAAATGGGTATGCTTAATACGCTTGGAAATTATTGGCTGCAAGATCATTTGGCTCTTGGCGGGCAGATGGCTTATTTATCTTCTGCTTATCTTTATGCAGATGCATTCATGTTAATTTTCTCAGGGATATTGCTGGACCATGTTCGGCTTTCTAGATTAATTCCGCTGGCTCTGGGAGTCAACATTCTCGGCACTTTTATGATGCTGTTGCACCAGAGTTTGCTGTGGTTAATTCTGAGCCGTGCTATCAGTGGATTTGGCCATGCATTTGCATTGCTGTCGCTATTTAGAGTGGCTATTTTATTATTTGATGAGAGAAAACACGGGGCGATGATTGGGCTTGGGCTCACCATTGCCATTCTCGGTGGCTTTATGTCTGAAGGGCCCTTTGATCAGTTGCTTTTAATCTACGGCTGGAGAGCTGGGCTCATGTTGGATGTATTGACTGGCTTGACTTTGCTTGTGTTAATGCAATGGATTTTACGAAAGCATGAGGCATTAACTAAAAATATGGGCAAGAATTGGTCGTGGGATTATTTTTCTGGTTTTATTGCTGCTTCAAAGCGGTCAGTTAATTATTTATGCGCTGCCTATATTTGTTTGATGAGTATG
>CAXNIG010000005.1:0-10507 GCA_964202445.1 Pseudomonadota bacterium | reverse complement strand
CTAGATAGGGGTCTACTTTATCGGTTGAACAGCCGCTCAGTAAAATAATCAGGCAGGGTAAAAGTAGACGAATAGGTTTCAAAATACGGATCTCCTAAAAATGATTGGGTCATTATAATTTAAAATGCGCAAAAATGCGAAGTGAGTATTTGTGTTTTGTCATAATGTTTGTCGCAGTGCAATGCATTGTAAAAAAAGAGTGAGAAAAAAATGATGGTAGGTGTTTTGTTCTCAAATTTTAAAGTAAAATATAAAATACAATTTTATTTAGTCGTATTATATTTTTATAGTATAATTTATAGAAATATGCATTGATAGATTTGTGGGGTTGTGCTTCAATAGTCGCAGTTATTTTATGAGGAGAGCCTATTATGCAAGATTGCCAGGAAATTAAAAATGTTTTTCAAGATATTTATGACAAAGTCGTGTTTCATGGGATTTACGTCAAATATGGCTATTGTGTAAAAAGATTAATCGATTTGCTTAAAATAGAAGATCCGGCTGAGTTGCATTATGTCATGATGCATTTGGGGCGTTTGAGCTGTATCAATAATCGTTATGGGCGCCATGTTTGGACCAGTGCGCGTTATCGTGAGTTACATGGGTTTAGTGATGCGGAGGGAATTGAGTCCAAGGCAACGCTTAATTTATTTAATGCAGAGGTCGAGTTGGCGTTGGAAAGCATGCGTCAGGCCGCATTTAATCAAAGTCAAACCTCGAGTTCATTTATTAATGCAGTGTTGCAAACAAAAACCGAGTTTGCATCGCATGTAAAAGTTTATCCCATCTATAATCCTCAAGGCAATGTTGTTGCAACCCTGAGTATTTTGACTGAAATTATGTCTCGCCCATGTGTGGCGCAACAGCCTGTTGAGCTGAATATAGGCTCTGCAGAAGCCAGTCAAGCAGAGGAAAGTAGCGTGAGTATGAATGCGCTTACTTTTTAGATGAGCTGCCTGGCGAGGAGTCATCATTTGAAGGGATTTGCTTGTTCATTAGGTTTTGGGAAAAGCTTTTAAATTGGTGTTGTTGTTCGATTTGGTGTGCTGCACTCCATGATTGAAAACGTTCAGCTTGTGATTTATCGGCGGGTTTTAAAGCGATTTCTAAATTTTGGCAAGCAGTCCATGCAAGTTTTTCATATTCAGTGTTGCTGGCCATAATCATAAAGCGTCGTTTGCGATCAAAGAAAATTAAATCTGCAATTTTAGCTAATAATTCAGCTGCGCCTGGAGTCATGAGAGAAACGTCCAGCATATTCACGCTGGTTTTATTAAAATCTTTGATCACTGAAAAGCGGTGCTGTCCAAGATGAAGCAGAAATTTATCCGCAGTTTCTTTATAAATTTCAAAATTGCCATATTCATTGACCAGTTCTAAAAGATGGCCCCATAAATTATCTTCCAAATAAAAAGAAAGAGCATTGTGTTCAGCCTCCCTATTTTGAGTTGAAAAAATCATTTGCAGTGGTGGGTTTTCAGAGTTCATTGTGTTTTTCCGCTTAAGAATTTAGAATAGATTCATGTGTATCAACAGGTCTATTATGCCACGAATTTTACTAGAAGTAGAGTATGTGGGGACAGCATATCACGGATGGCAGCGTCAACAGTCAGGGATTGCAAGTGTTCAGGCTACTTTAGAGGCCGCCTTATCGGCTTTGGTGCAGCACCCCATTGTGCTGGTGGCAGCAGGGCGGACAGATAAAGGTGTGCATGCACGCTGCCAAGTGGTTCACTTTGATACGTCTGTCGCTCGGCCATTGCATGCGTATATTACGGGTGCGAATCATTATTTGCCTAGTGATATTCGAGTTCATGCGGCCAAATGTGTGCCAGATGATTTTCATGCGCGTTTTTCAGCGCAGGCGCGTCATTATCATTATCATATTTTAAATCAGCCGGTTGCTTCCAGTATTTTGCATGATCGGGTGCTTTGGCATCGGCTTACTTTGGATGTGGATTTAATGCATAAGGCCGCACAATATATGGTTGGGACGCATGATTTTTCCTCCTTTAGAAGTCGGGAGTGTCAGGCTAAAAGTCCAGTTAAAACAGTGCATTTCTGCAAAGTCACTCGTCAGGAAAGTTTAATTGTCATTGATATCAAGGCCAATGGTTTTCTGCATCATATGGTGCGCAATATTGTGGGGGTCTTGCTAAAAGTGGGTGAAAAAAAACAGGCGCCAGAATGGGCGCAAGAGGTGCTATCCGCTCAGCGGCGTGATGCTGCAGCGATGACGATTCCTCCTCAGGGTTTGTATTTTATGGGGGTTGACTATCCTCCATTATAAAAACGAAGTCAGGTGCAATTCACTTCGTGGGTGATGCCGGTTTTGGTTATATTGAGGCAGCGGACTTTCTGGTTAAGATAAATTTGTATATTGCCATTATCAATCATTTCGCCTGTGTTCATAAAGCGAAGATAGTCGCCTTTATGAAAGTGGCTGACTTTTTTGATTTGTACGCCGGGGGGAAGTGGGGTGATGCTTAATATGCTGTCTACTGCGGGCGGAGCATTGCTGGTAAAAACGATAATTGATCCTTGCCAGTTTGGGGCGCAGGTTTGTGAATCGAGGCTGGCGCAGAGGTAAACGGATTCTCCGCGCGTAATATTAAGTGTGTGGGCGAGTTCGATTTGATCGCGTAAAAGGTCAATTCCTTGCGAGAGTGCCTGCTGCTCCCGCCAGTCTTGATAGCTAGATAAGCCTAGTAAAGAGAGTGTGGCAATCAGGGCGAGGGCAATCATGATTTCGAGAATTTGCATGGCATTTTGTTTAAAAAAAAATCTAGTGTAGATATTTTTGCATCTCTTGTCAAAATAGGCTTGCAAGTTCTTTTCAAAAGCGCTATGATGTCAGGCTCTTAATATTTTATGTTTTTGAAAGAAGGTTGAATTTATGAAAACAGTTAGTGCGAAAGCTCAGGAAGTGAAACGGGATTGGTTTATTGTTGACGCAGAAGGTAAGACTTTGGGCCGTTTGGCCAGTCAAATTGCTATTCGGTTGCGCGGCAAACACAAGCCTATTTATACTCAGCATGTGGACACCGGGGATTATGTCGTGGTCATTAATGCGGATAAAGTAACCGTTACAGGCAACAAAGCTAAAGACAAAATTTATTATCGTCATAGCGAATATCCAGGTGGGATGCGTGAAACGACTTTCGAGAAATTGATTGTACGTAAGCCGCGTGATGTGCTTGAGATTGCAGTCAAAGGAATGCTGCCAAAGAATCCGCTTGGGCGTGACATGTTCAGAAAGTTAAAAGTATATGCCGGCACCGTGCATCCGCATGCCGCGCAGCAACCTCAGGTTTTGAATTTAGATCAAATTAGTAAATAGGAATGAAAATGGCAGTGACTCAACATAATGGTACCGGGCGTCGTAAAACTTCGATTGCGCGGGTATATCTTCAAAAAGGTAAGGGTGAGATCTTAATCAATGGTCGAGGTCTAGATGATTATTTCGGACGGAAGACTTCCAGAATGATTGTGCGTCAGCCTTTAGAGTTGCTTGAAATGTCGGCACAGTTTGATATTAAGGTCACCGTTTGTGGTGGAGGTGTTAGTAGTCAAGCCGGTGCAATTCGTCACGGCATTACTCGTGCTTTGATTATTCATGATGCGGGTTTGAAAGAAGCCCTTCGTGCTGCAGGTTTTGTTACACGTGATGCGCGTGAAGTTGAACGTAAAAAAATTGGCTTGCACAAAGCGCGTAAACGTCCTCAATTCTCTAAACGTTAATCATTTTTTTCTAGGGGAAACACTATGGCCTTTTTGGGAAGTCGCCGTTCATTAATGACGCTGTATACCAATAAGCTCTGCCCTTCCTGTCATCGGGTTAGAGTGGTTCTGTCTGAAAAAGGCATTAGTGCGGATATGGTGGAAATTGATCCCAATCATCCTCAAGAAGATCTATACGAGTTAAATCCTTACGGCACTGTGCCGATGTTGGTTGATCGTGATTTAGTTTTATATGAGTCTAGCGTGATTTTGGAGTATCTAGAAGAGCGCTTTCCTCATCCCCCTTTAATGCCTGTTTACCCGGTTTCGCGTGCGCGTAGTCGTTTAATGATGTTACGTATTGATCGTGATTGGTATACTTTAGCAGTTAAAATTATTAAAGGGACTGAGGCAGAACAAAAAGCGGCGCGTCGTGAATTATATGATAGTCTTTTATCCGTTGCCCCTGTTTTTGCTGAAACGCCTTTCTTTTTAAGTGAAGAGTTTAGTTTAGTCGATTGTAGCTTGGCTGCTTTATTGTGGCGCTTGCCTGCTTTAGGGATTGACTTGCCTAAAGTAGAGGCCAAGGCAATTATTGATTATGCCAATCGTTTGTTCAAACGTGAATGCTTTGTCACGAGCTTGTCGGATGCTGAGCGAGAAATGCGTCCTAGGTATTATTCCTAATGCGTTTGAGATTTCCCATTTTAAAGGCTACTTACGAGTGGTTATTAGATGAAGGCTTAACGCCCTATTTTTTAGTGAATGCGGACTATCCTAAAGTCATTGTTCCCATGCAATTTGTTGAAGATGGACATATTGTTTTAGATGCTTCTTTCGATGCGATTGATCAAATGAACTTTGATGAAACCGGTATTAGCTTTAACGCTAGTTTTGATGAAACGGGCATTATCAGTATTTATTTTCCCATCGCAGCGATTGAAGGTCTCTATGCTGAAGAAACCGAGCAAGGTATATTTACCACGGATCATCCCACTGCCCTCTTAATTCAAGAAGGTGAGGTGGAGGATGATCCTGAGCCCGAAGCCAAAGCTAAAGCGTCCAAATCAAGCAGTACTCAAAAGCCAGGTCGGTCTTTTTTAAAGATAGTCAAATAGAGTATTTTGGCTGCATTGCGGCACGTGCTTGTACATTGATTTCAAAAGACAAGCGCTGGTCTTGTTTAAACTTTAATGCACCCACTAAAGCAATCATTGCGCCATTATCGGTACAGAATTCTAGGCGAGGATAATACACTTTAAAATGCTGAGTTTGGCCTAGGCGAGTCAGTTCAGTGCGTAGAAATTGGTTGGCGCTGACGCCTCCTGAAATCACCAAATGAGTATAGCCGGTTTTTTGCAGCGCTAGAGTCGCCTTGTGACAGAGTGTTTTGACCATGACTGCTTCGAAGCTGGCGGCAATATCCGCTTGCGTCTGTGGGTCATTGGGTTCGCGCTCGATTAAAAGACGGGTGGCGGTTTTCAAGCCGCTGAAACTAAAATCTAAAGAGTCTTTATTGAGAAGGGGGGTGGGCAGTTTAAAGCGCGGCGTTCCCGTCCTTGCCAGTTCAGCCAAATATTTGCCACCTGGGTAAGGCAAGCCCATAATTTTGGCGGTTTTGTCAAAAGCCTCTCCCGTTGCATCATCGAGAGTGTCGCCGAGTAATGTATATTCGCCAATACCTTTGACTGCGTATAATTGCGTGTGGCCGCCAGAGACCAATAAAGCAATGAAAGGAAACTCAGGCTGAGGATCTTCTAAAAAAGGAGCAAGTAAATGCCCCTCCATATGATGAACCGGAATGGTGGGTAGATTCCACGCCAAGGCCAAGCTATTGGCCATAGCTGCGCCAATCATCAATGCGCCCACTAAGCCAGGTGTATAAGTATAGGCAATGCCAGCTAGGTCTTGGGGGGTTATTTTTGCTTGCTTGAAACATGCGTCAATCAAGGGCAAAATTTTGCGAATATGATCACGTGAAGCTAATTCGGGGACCACTCCGCCATATTGCGCATGCAGTTTGATTTGGCTGTAAAGAGTGTGTGCCAGTAAGCCCTGCTCAGTGCTGTAAATGGCGATTCCTGTTTCATCACAAGAGCTTTCAATGCCTAATATATTCATGATATGGGTGCAGCTGGATGTTGAATCAGACAATAATAACCGTTTTCAATTATTTGACAAGTGCCTGCTTTGGTTTGAAGTAGAGTTTGAATGGCAGGGGAAGGCGATCCAGTCTCTGAAATTAAGAGTTGAGGATATAGATTCTGAAACTGTAAAGTATCATCCTCGCAAATAGCTGTTTTCATAAAGTGAGCGGTATAGGCGGTGTTGATTGGAATATGATTTTGTGCAGCTAAAAGTTGTGTCTGAATCAGCAAGAGGTAACTTGTCTTTGATAAGGTCTTGCACTTTATGGTTGGAGAATAAATAATAATTTTACTTTTTTGCATAAGCTGGGCAATAGCCTGTTGCTGGCTTGTGGGGGGCGACATGTTTTGGGTAAGTCTGTTTTGCATGGCATGTGTGTAACCGGCTGTATCGAAAAGTTGCAGTATAGTCAGCAGTGGTAGGAAAATGAGTGCAGTGCGTGGTGCTTTTTTTAGCAATGTTGCAATTCCAAAGCTGAGTAAAATATAAAAACATGGCCAAAAAAAACGCCCATTGGTTTCAAAAGTATCTGTCAGAAAAAAGGAATGCGGTAGTGGGAGCGTTAACAAGTAGATGTGGCCTAAGAAGAGATTGCCGTAAATGGCATAAACAAAAAAGAAAATCATTAAGGCAAAGAGTGCAAAATAAGATTGGGCTATGTGTTTCAATTGGGTTCTGGTGAGTGCCAGTGCGCTGAGTAGCATTATGTTGAGGCCGACACCTAAATAGGCAAAGCCTTCGTCTTGTCCAGGGTATCCAATTAGACTTTGATACTGAGATAGAATGCCCCCATAAAAGGGAGCCAGTAAATTCATAGTGCAATATCCAAAGGTGTGATAATAGCCTGGGGCTGCCCCTAGGCCAAAAATAAAGAACTCTAGCGCAATAAATCCATGCATAATGAGGCTGCTTTTCAGGAGGCGTTGTGTCAGATGTCTTTTTTTATACTCATAAAGTGCTGCAAGATAAAATGGATAAGACATTGCCGTTAGGTAAGGATGAATCAATAAGCTGATGGCAATGAGCAGCCCAAAATAAAATTGTAGGCTTTTAAGGCTAAGCCGCCCATCATGATTAAAAAAATACAGGCTGAGTGCAAAGATAAGAATGGATTGAAAAGCGAGGCTGTCCTCTCCTCCCAAGCGAATGCTGAGAATGGGTGCACTGAGTGCAAATAAGATTAGACAGCTTACGGCCAGAATATTTTTTTGTTTTAAACTCATTGCAAGAAGCATAGCAGCAAGGGCTTGCGTGAAGTAACAGAAAATAAATAAGAGTGAAAAATAGTTATACAGTGGTGGAAAGAAATCGCGAAATGGTTTGAAAATGAATGCAAAAAAAGGGAGGCTGTCGGTCAGTGAAAGAGTCGTTCCGTGTGGATAATCTAGGAGTGTTATCTTGAGTAGGGGGAAATGCCAGCCGTCGTTTACAAAGGCATACCAACCAGAAAGATGCTGAGCAAGATCGCCCTGCCCATTTTGATAACCTTGCCAATTCATATTATGTGGCCATATCCAGCTCAACCAGATGCTTGCTATGCTTAGCGTAAGTAGTGTGAGGAATAAAGTGGACTGGGTTTTAAATAGAATTTTTTTTATGATTGGCCGCCATGTTTGTAATAATGTGCTGTGCACTTCTGTATTTTATTATTGTAAATCAGATAGAATGGAGTGTGCAACCTATGGAGGATATGATGAGTCAAAAATGCCCCTTAACAACGTCAAATGGCGCGCCTATTGCGGAAGATCAAAACAGTATTAGTGCAGGTGAGCGTGGCTCCTTAACATTTGATAATTTTAGGCTCTTTGAAAAGCTGGCTCATTTTAATCGTGAGCGTATTCCTGAGCGTGTAGTCCATGCGCGCGGAGCAGGTGCCTATGGCACTTTTACTTTAAGTCACGATTTGTCTGATTTGACCATCGCTGATTTTCTGCAAGGTGCGGGTAAAAAAACGCCTGTGTTTTTACGCTTTTCTACAGTGGGAGGGGGGCAGGATTCCAGCGATTATGCGCGTGACCCACGTGGTTTTGCTTTGAAGTTTTATACCGAGCAAGGCAATTGGGATTTGGTCGGCAATAATACGCCGGTTTTTTTTCTGCGGGATCCGAGTAAGTTCCCTGATTTTATTCATTCACAGAAAAAAAATCCTCAGACTAATTTGCCTGATCCTGCTGCCATGTTTGAGTTTTGGGCCCACTCACCCCAGTCTTTACATCAGATGACGATTTTAATGTCGGATCGTGGTATTCCAGCAAGCTTTAGGCATATGGATGGATTTTCTTCGCATACCTTAAGTTTTTGGAATAAACAGGGCGAGCGAGTATGGGTCAAATGGCATTTTAAAACCCAGCAAGGGATTCAAACGCTGACCAATGAAGAAGCGGCTAAAATGCCATCTTTTGGAGCGCAGCAGGATTTATTTGACTCTATCGAGAAAGGTGATTTTCCGCGTTGGCGTGTGGCGATTCAAGTGATGAGTGTCAAGCAAGCTGAGACCTACCACATCAATCCTTTTGATCTCACCAAAGTCTGGCCGCATGCCGACTTTCCCTTGCTGGATGTGGGGGTGTTGGAGCTCAATCGCAATGTGACTAATTATTTTGCTGAAGTGGAGCAGGCTGCCTTTGCACCATCTAATTTAGTGCCTGGAATTGGCGTATCGCCTGATAAAATGCTTCAAGCGCGCTTACTGGCCTATCAAGATGCGCATCGCTATCGTTTAGGCGTGAATCATCCGCAATTGCAAGTGAATGCGCCGCGTTGCCCAGTGCATAATTATCAACGGGACGGGCTGATGGCCCAAAATGCCAGTGCTGCGGTAAATTTTTATCCTAATGATCGAGTCGCAGCAGGTGCTCCTGCGCCGATGCCGGAATTTCTTGAGCCTCCCTTGCCTATTTTAGGTGAAGCGTGGGTGAAAGCTTACGACACTCAAGAGGAGGATAATTTTTCGCAAGCAGGGGCGCTATTTCGCCTGATGTCAGAGGATCAAAAAAATCAATTGGCGGGTAATATTGCAGGGGGACTTCGCCATGCGAATGCGTCGATTCAAGCGCGGATGTTAGCCCAGTTTCATGCTGCGGATCCTGATTATGCAGCCCGGGTTAAGTCAGCTTTAACATGAGTTATTTAGTTGACTCCCACTGTCATTTAGATTTACTCGACCTCGCGCCGTTTGAAGGTTCTTTGGATCGGGCGATTGAGGCTTCAATGCAAGCGGATGTTAAGAGGATGTTATGCATTTCTGTTGATATGGAAAAAATCCCTGTCATTCTGAGTTTGGCAGATCAATATCCCATGGTCTATGCAAGTGTCGGTGTGCATCCGAGTGAAGACAAGGGTGAGGAAGTAGACCCCATCCGCTTGCTAGAATATGCGAAGCATCCCAAAGTCATCGCCATTGGTGAGACAGGATTGGATTATTATTATGAGTTTACCGATAAAGCAGTGCAGAGGCAGCGATTTGTTCAGCACATTCAAGTGGCACAGCAATGTCATAAGCCTTTAATTATCCACACCCGTCAGGCGCAGGACGATACCCTGTCTATTTTGCGGGAGCATCAGGTGAGTCAGGCGGTTTTTCATTGCTTTACCGAAAGTATCGAGATGGCGCGGCAGGGTTTGGACTTAGGGTTATATATTTCATTTTCAGGAATTTTAACGTTTAAAAATGCAGATGCCTTGCGGGAGGTTGCCAAATTTGTGCCATTGGATCGCATTTTAGTAGAGACGGATTCGCCCTATCTCACCCCTATGCCTTATCGTGGGAAGCCGAATTATCCGGGTCACACGCGTTTAGTGGCGGAGTATCTGGCTGACTTAAAAAACTTGACTTATCTTGAGGTTCGGGATCAAACCACTTATAATTTTAATCAATTATTTCAATTGGGAGTGTCGTAGTGCATATTTTAAAACGCGTTATTAAAAGCATTTTAGCGCTGCTGGCTATTTTAATTGTATTAGGTGGCATCGGTGCCATTGCTTTGGCAAAGTGGGTCAATCCCAATAGTTTTAAGCCGCAAATTGTTCAGATGGTTGATGCGGCGACAGGACGTCATTTGACCTTGACTGGCGACCTCAGTTGGAATTTTTTCCCACGTTTGGGGATTCATGTTGGTGAGGCGGCTTTGAGTAATCCAGCCTCGTTTACCCAAGTTGATTTTGCTGAAATGAATGCAGCCGATTTATATCTCAGCACTTCTGCTTTATTCCACGGAAAAATTGCAGTGAAGAGCTTTAATATTGACGGTCTTCAGTTATTTTTGCGTCAGAATGCACATCAAAATAATTGGACTTTTACTCCAGCAACGCAGGTCATTACACCGGCACAAGCAAAAACAAAAACGGTGCAAACGAATCATTCCGTGGCTTTTAGTGTAGAGTCTTTTACCTTAAGCAATGCGCAGTTGAGTTATGATAATGACCAGACCAAGTCCCATATGACGTTCAGTAATCTCAATGTGAAGATCAGTCAGTTTGACTTTGCTAATGCCTTTCCTGTCTCATTAAGTGGTGATGTTGATGTAAATGATTCTTTGACTGGTGCAGTGAAATTAAGCGCGTTGGCTCAAGTTAATATGGATAAAAAAACCTTAAGTCTTAAAACACTTGCTGCCGGGGGGCAGTTTAGTTATTTAAC
>CAXNIG010000004.1:0-11401 GCA_964202445.1 Pseudomonadota bacterium | reverse complement strand
GAGATGAGTTTTGTGGGGCCTCGCCCTCTGTTGGTAGATTATTTGCCGTTGTATAATGCTGAGCAGAGACGCCGTCATTCGGTTAAACCTGGAGTGACCGGCTGGGCCCAAGTAAATGGCCGTAATGCGATTTCCTGGCCCGAAAAATTTAAGTTAGATTGTTGGTATGTAGATCATCAGAGCTTTTTTTTGGATATGAAAATTATGCTGTTGACGATTAAAAAAGTGTTAAAGCCTGAGGGGATTCAACAGGCTGGCCAGGCAACAATGGAAAAGTTTACGGGAGAGAATTAAATGTTCGGAAAAAAATGGCCCATTTACTCGCAAGACCAAATCCACGCCGTTGTTAAAGTCCTGGAATCTGGAAAAGTCAATTACTGGACGGGTGACGAAGGCAGGTCATTTGAAAAAGAATACGCTGAGTATCTAGGCGTGAATCACGCTATTGCAGTCGCCAATGGAACAAATGCTTTAGAGTTATGCTTAATTGCGCTGGGAGTTGGCCCAGGAGACGAAGTCATCCTGCCATGCAGAACCTTTCTAGCTACAGCGAGCTGCGTCGTCCAAGTCGGTGCTAAGCCAGTGGTTTGTGATATTGATTTAATCTCGCAAAATATTTGTGTGGAGACGATTAAACCGCATGTTAATGCTAAAACCAAAGCGATTATCGCGATGCATAATGGCGGTTGGCCCTGTGATATGGCAGCCATCATGGCCTTTGCCAAGCAGCATAATCTATATGTAATCGAGGATTGCGCCCAAGCACATGGTGCAATGATTGATGGTCAGCCTGTTGGCAGTTTTGGCCATATGTCAGCGTTTTCGTTTTGTCAGGATAAAATTATTACGACCATGGGCGAGGGCGGGCTGGTTGCGACGAATGATCGTGCTTTATGGAAAAAAGCCTGGGCTTATAAAGACCATGGCAAGGATTATGATACTGTTTTTAACAAAGCGCATCCGGCTGGATTCCGTTGGTTGCATGATTCCTTCGGTAGTAATTATCGGATGACGGAGGCTCAGGCGGCGGTGGGGCGGATTCAGTTACGTAAATTGCCTGAGTGGCAGCGCATTCGGCAGCGCAATGCGTTTATTTTGCGAGATGCGTTTAAAGATTTAGATGTGTTTGAATTGCATGAGCCACTCGCAACAGATCTGCATGCTTATTATCGTTATTATGTTTTTGTAAAAAATAGTGCCCATCGTGATCAACTCATGGCTGCGATTAATGCAGCGGGTGTAAGGTGTTTAGTTGGAAACTGCCCTGAAATTTATCGGGAGCAAGTGTTTGTTAAAGGCGGTTTGGCGCCTAAAGAACGCTTGCATCATGCAAAAATCTGGGCCGATCATAGTTTATGTTTTATAGTTGACCCAGTGTATGATGAAGCGGATATGCATAAAATGGCTAATCTAGTCAAGCAAGTGATTGCTGAGGCTGTAAAATGAAAAAAAAATTAAGTCATTACTGGACGGTTTATCGTAATCGAGGTTTGGCAATGATTGCTGATTTAGTTTCGGTTGGCTTGGCATTTTTCTTTGCGTATTGTTTTCGCTTTAGTTTTGAAGGGAATCTACTCTTTTCGGTTGATGCATTAGCGCATTTTTTTATGATTGTGTTGCCGGTACAGTTTTTTTTCTTTGTCTTATTTGGTTTGTATCGAGGGGTATGGCGATTTGCATCGATTCCAGACCTCATTCGGATTGTCAAAGCAGCGGCTTTTGGGGCCTTGTTTCTCGTGGCATTTTGGTTTTTTACTGCGGCACATCATGTATATATTTTGCCGCGCTCTGTGCCGATTCTGTATTTTATTTTCTTAGTGCTGATTTTAGGAGCGACGCGTACCGCATATCGGTTTTGTCGAAGTTATCGAGGCATGGGTGCAGCTAAGCGTGTGCTCATTATTGGCGCCGGCGATGCGGGAGAAGGCCTGATTCGAGATTTGTTTCGGCATGCGACCCAAAAATATCGACCCGTCGCAATTCTGGATGATCATCCGGTCAAAAATGGGCGCGATTTGCATGGGGTGCGTGTAGTGGGTAAAATTGCCCATTTGTCACGGGTTGTAACGCAATATCAGATCGAGCATATTTTTATTGCGATTCCGTCGATGTCTGCCAAAGAAATGCGGCGCATAGTGGATTTATGTGTGAGCGTCGACTTGCCTTATTCTACTTTGCCCAGTTTGCATGAGTTAACTTCTTCTCAGGTGAATTTAGGGCATGTCCGTCAGGTTTCGGTAGAGGATTTAATTGGCCGTGAAGAAATTTATATTGATACAGGAAAAATTAGCGCGCTTTTGAATGGAGAGGTGATTTTAGTCACCGGCGGTGGGGGTTCGATTGGTAGCGAGCTGTGTCGTCAAATTGCACGCTTTGCGCCGAAAAAATTGATTGTTCTGGATCACTCTGAGTTTAATTTGTATCAGGTGGATCAAGAGTTGCATGCGATGGTCAATCAAGTTCAGTATGAAATTTGTTTGGGCTCTGTGACGGATGCGGTGTTTATGGAAGCTATTTTTAGTCAATATCAACCCAAAATTGTGTTTCATGCTGCGGCATATAAGCATGTGCCTATGCTTGAGCAGCAGCATCATGTCGCGATTAAAAATAATGTCTTGGGGACTAAGCTGACTGCAGATTTAGCGATGCAATATCAGGTCACAAAGTTTATTTTTATCTCGACGGATAAAGCGGTCAATCCCACGAATATTATGGGTGCAACCAAGCGAATGGGGGAGTCCTATTGTCAAGCTTTAAATCAAACCCAATCGAATACACAATTTATGGTAGTGCGCTTTGGTAATGTGATTAATTCGGCCGGCAGTGTGGTGCCTTTGTTTCGCAAACAAATTGAGCATGGTGGCCCTGTCACCGTGACGCATCCTGACATTACACGCTATTTTATGACAATTCCAGAGGCCTGCCGCTTGATTTTACAAGCAGGGAGTTTGGGGCAAGGGGGTGAAACTTTTGTCCTCGATATGGGCGAGCCGATTAAAATTCAATATCTGGCCGAACGTTTGATTCAATTTGCAGGCAAGGAATTGGGGCGAGATATTGAGATTGTGTATACTGGTTTGCGTCCAGGGGAGAAGTTGTTTGAGGAATTGTTTTATGCGCATGAAGACTTGACGCCGACAGTGCATCAAAAGATTATGCAGTCGTCTTCTCAATTTGAGAGTGACGTGCTCAAACTGCAAATTGATCAATTGATTGAGGCTTTCGATCAGTATTCTGTAGCTGAAATGATTGAAAAATTGAAAATTATTGTACCTGAATATCGAGGATGATGACATGTATCATTATTTGAAACGCTTATTTGATCTCTTTTTTGCAGTATTATTTTTGCTATTGTCTTCGCCATTTTGGCTGTTCGCTGCCTTTCTTATCAAAATTTCTTCAGAGGGCCCCGTGCTTTTTGTCTCGCAGCGCTGCGGCAAAGAGGGAGTGCTCTTTGATTTTTTAAAATTCCGTACCATGAATATCGGCGCACCATTGCTCGCTAGTCACAATATTGATGCGATTCAATATCTCACGCGTATCGGCAAATTTTTGCGCAAGACCAGCCTGGATGAAATCCCCCAGCTTTGGAACGTTATTCGGGGCGAAATGAGTCTTGTCGGCCCCAGGCCTGTGATTCCTTCTGAGACTGATTTAGTCGAACGTCGCAAAGCTTTAGGTGTGGATCAAATTTTGCCAGGCATTACCGGCTGGGCCCAAATCAATGGCCGTGACCATGTCGGTATGCAGGAGAAAGCACACTTGGATTATGAATACATGCAGCGCCAATCCTTGTGGTTTGACTTCAAAATTATCATGTTGACCATTTGGAAGGTTTTGTTTGCGCATGATATTAAGCATTGACAAATGAACTAAACTTAGCTAAGCTAACAAAATGAGGTCAATAAGGGAAGGAAGATGCATCAATATCAGCATATGCGCAATATCCATGAGGCAAAAACACATTTATCGCAATTGCTGCAATACGTTGAGCGGGGTGAGGAGGTTGTCATTTGTCGCGCCGGAAAGCCTTTGGCACGCCTTGTGCCCATGGAGGAAATCCCTGTTAAAAAGAGAGTCTTGGGGCAGTTTAAAGGTCAAATTAAGATGGCGGATGATTTTGATGAAATGCCAGATTGGTTCATGACTCACTTTGAGTAAGGCTATGTTTTTAATTGATACGCATATTTTAATTTGGGCGCTTACAGAGCCTGAAAAACTTCATCAAAAAGAGATTGTCTTGCTTGAAGATATTCGCAATGAGATTATTGTAAGTGCAGCGAGTATTTGGGAATGCGCGATTAAATCTGGTTTGGGGAAATTAAATCTTGCAGAGAATTTTGAGGCAATGATTGGGCAGTCTGGTTTTCATATTTTTCCCATTGATTTTGAAAGTGCTTGGCGAGTTAAAAGTCTTCCATCGCATCATGGAGATCCTTTTGATCGTTTGCTGATTGCCACAGCTGAGGCGCATCACTTCACTATTGTGAGTCGTGATGTGATCTTTCGGCAGTATGCAGTGGATTTATTTTAAATTACTTCTCTTCTAAATCATCCAGAAAGCTCTTTAAAGTCTCGGCACGCGTTGGATGACGTAGCTTGCGTAAGGCCTTCGCTTCAATTTGGCGAATCCGTTCGCGGGTCACATCAAACTGTTTGCCGACTTCCTCTAAGGTATGATCGGTATTCATATCGATGCCAAAACGCATGCGCAGCACTTTGGATTCCCGCTCTGTCAGAGAATCTAAAATCTTGCGTGTGACTTCACGTAAGTTTTCGTTGGTGGCCGAATCAACGGGCGAACTCATATTGCCGTCTTCGATAAAATCGCCCAAATGAGAATCTTCATCATCACCAATTGGGGTTTCCATGGAGATCGGTTCTTTGGCAATTTTTAAGACTTTGCGAATTTTATCTTCAGGTAGGTCCATTTTGATGGAGAGTTCTTCCGGTGTGGGTTCGCGGCCCATTTCTTGTTGCATTTGACGGGCAATGCGATTGAGTTTATTGATGGTTTCGATCATATGAACCGGAATCCGAATCGTGCGGGCTTGATCCGCGATCGAGCGGGTAATCGCTTGACGGATCCACCAGGTGGCATAGGTTGAAAATTTATAGCCACGACGGTATTCAAATTTGTCTACAGCTTTCATCAGGCCGATGTTGCCTTCCTGAATCAAATCCAGAAACTGCATACCACGGTTGGTGTATTTTTTAGCAATCGAGATAACCAGACGTAAATTCGCTTCGATCATTTCTTTTTTAGCGCGGCGGGTTTTGGCCTCACCGATTGACATGCGGCGATTGGCCTCTTTGATATCAGCCATGTTCAGGCCATAGGATTCGGAGGCCTGTTTGATTTTGCGTTGCGCTTCAGTGACTTCAGGTTTATAGCTGCTTAAACGTTCTAGAGGAATTTTATTTTTAACTGGATCTAGCTCATTCATCCAATTTGGATTGCTTTCGTTGCCTTGAAATTGATTGAGGAAGTCTTTGCGTGGCATGCGGCATTTTTCTACACAGATGCGAGAAATAAAGCGCTCTTGCTCGCGAATGGTTTCTAAAGTTTGGCGTAAACGATGAGTGAGGCGATTAAATTCTTGGCTAGCTAATTTGAAGGTTAAAAAGTTTTCTTTTAATTGTGCATGGGCGGCTTTCACTTTTTTTGGATCTGCTTTGTCTTTTTTAGCTTCTGCATCATACTTGTTGTAGAAGTCTTGTAGAATTTTAAAGCGTTCAGCGCATTTTTCAGGATCAGGACCGAGTTCTGCATCAATGACATCCACGACGCTGGCCACTTCTTCATCTTCAGTGACTTCTGCTCCAGCGGCAACTCCAGCTTCTTCAGTTTCATTCCCTTCAACAATTTCAGCAATATTAATAATAGGCGTGATGGCATCTTCTTCATCAGTAAAGCCTAATAAAATACTTGAGAGTAAGCGCTCTTCTTCAGCGGCATTGTGATAAGAATTCAAAAACTGCTCGATGACGACAGGGTAATCAGAAATGGCTTCTAAAACCTGGATCGTCCCTTCTTCAATCCGCTTAGCGATTTGAATTTCGCCCTGACGTGTCAATAGATCAACCGTGCCCATTTCTCGCATGTACATGCGGACGGGGTCATTAGTGCGCCCTAGCTCGTCTTCTGTGCCAATAATTGCGCTACCCTCTGCTTCTATTTCATTGGGTACCACTGCGGGAGCTGCATTTTCCAATAAAAAAGGATCCACATCTTCAGCCGATTGAAACACTTGAATGCCCATGTCATGCAGCATATTGACAACAGTATCTAATTGTTCAGGATCGCTGACTTCATTAGGAAGGTGATCATTAATATCAGCCGCAGTGAGGTAGCCCTGTTCCTTACCTAATGCAATGAGTTCACGAATTTGCGAGAGGTCATCAAATTGCTCTTGATCAAACATAGATTAGCCATTATCCTTTCGAAAAAAGAGCAGAATAGCAAGAAACAAGCTGGAAGTCTATGGGATTATCGTGTTTGTCGGCGTTGATCCAAAAGTTTGGCAAATAAAGTTTTAAGATGAGTGCTGACTTCTATTTTTTCGCCGAGTAATTCTAGCGTTTCTGCGATGGATTCGATGGTGGATAAGCATTCGCCTCGTGGCTCTTTGCGTAATTCTCGATAGAGTGATTTGCGCTGCGGATTAATAATGACGCGCCTTAGTTTGAGCAGCCAGGCATTGCGCCACCATAAAGATTTGGCTTGACTCCAGGTACCATCTAAAATGACGATGCCTTCGAGTTCTTCTGGTGCGGCAACGGGCGCGCCTTTTTGTGAGACAAACTGTAAGGGTTGTGGGCGGCTGGTTTCGCTTTTGACCCCACTGCCTAAATATAGGACGGCCCAATGGGCGGGATTGACTTCTTTTTTGCCAAGGGCTGCAGCGAGATTGCGCCAGGATAGGCCTATTTTTAGAGTCGAATTGGGTAAGGCTAAATGTGCGAGTCGTGCGCTGCCAATTTCATGGTCGGGTTCTTGGGGGTGTTGCAGAATTAAAACATGCAAATGGGTGTCTTGGGGTTGTATTTCGCTGCAAACGCAGAGTTCAATTGGTTTTTGACAGTGTTCGCAGCTCATGGATCAGTATCCCAATACAAGGTGGTATTAAGGTGCGCATGATACCATCAAATAAGATATACTGTAAGGGTTCTATTTTTAAATAAAGAGGGAGTGGTTTCATGTCAGTTGCATTGGCCGAGATTGTGATGGAATTGGATGGTTTTTTAAAAGTAAGCGAGCTACAAGACTATGCGCCTAATGGTTTGCAGGTGCAAAATTCTGGGCAGATTAATAAGATTTGTACCGCAGTAACTGCCTCGCTGGAGACGATTGAAGCAGCCGCTGCATGTGGCGCAAATTTATTGCTCGTTCATCATGGTTATTTTTGGAAAGGAGAGCCTGCTCCATTGGTGGGCATGAAGTATCAGCGGATTGCAGCATTGTTGAAGCATGATATGGCTCTGTTGGCATATCATTTACCTTTAGATATTCATCCCCAATTAGGGAATAATGCTGAAATCGGCAAGCGCTTCGGTTTGAAGATCAATGAGTTTGCTTATCCAGAGGGTCGCTTGCCTTTGGTCGCTCTGAGTGAGTTGCCAGTTCCCCTCACCTTGGATCAGCTGGCCGAGCAGTGTGCAATGATTTTTCAGCGGCCGCCGTTGGTGATTGCAGGTGGAGATCAGCTTATTCGTCGTCTGGCCTGGTGTAGTGGTGGTGCACAGGATTATATTGTAGAGGCAAAAAAAATGGGTGCAGATGCGTATCTTTCAGGTGAAGTTTCAGAGCGGACGTATTATCAAGCGCGGGAATTGGGGATTCATTATTTGGCTTGTGGTCATCATGCAACAGAGCGTTTTGGCGTTCAAGCTTTGGGCGAATGGCTTCAACAGCGAGTGAATTTACCGCTTGAGTTTGTGGAAAGTGATAATCCAGTTTAATGTGATGCGTGACTATTGAAAATAGTGCTTGCATCTTTAATCTATCCAGAGTAGAATCACTTCCACAGTTGATCGCGGGGTGGAGCAGTCTGGTAGCTCGTCGGGCTCATAACCCGAAGGTCGTAGGTTCAAATCCTGCCCCCGCTACCAATTTTTAAGAAAAATTTTAAGATGCCCCTTGATTGGGGTTTTTTATTTTTTTGGGGGAAGGGATGCGTCAGGATTTGTTGGCTTTGATTAAGCCGGTTGTAGAAGATCTAGGCTTTGAGTTGTGGGGTCTAGAGTTTAAGCCTTCTGGCAATGCCAGTGTGCTGCGTGTTTTTATTGATAAAGAAGCCGGCATTGCGATTGAGGATTGTGAAGTGGTCAGTCGTCAATTGAGTCGTGTTTTGGATGTTGAAGACCCCATTATTGAAGAATATGTTTTAGAGGTGTCGTCTCCAGGGTTGAATCCAGGATTATTTTTTATGGAGCAATATGCTCATTTTTGTGGAGAGGTCTTACAAGTTAAATCGCAGCTCGCCATTGAAGGGCAAAAAAACTTTAAAGGTGAGCTTAAAAAAGTGCATGAAGATTCGATCGAGATAGAAGATCATGATAGAATAGTCAGAATTAATTTTGATAATATTGCCAAAGCAAGTGTAGTGACGTTTTAGAGGGGAGTAAAATGAGTAAGGAATTGTTATTAGTCGTTGAAGCTGTAGCCAACGAAAAAGATATGGATCGTAATGTGATTTTTGATGCGATGGAGCAAGCATTAGCCATGGCGACCAAAAAAAGACACGGCGTCGAAATGGATGTGCGTGTTGAGTTGAATCGTAAAACCGGCGAATACTTGAGTTATCGTCGTTGGTTGGTGGTTGCGGATGATCAAGAGTTGGAAGATGCATTGACTCAAATACATTATTCAGAAGCCCGTAAAAATCATGCTAAAGCGGAAGTTGGAGAAGTGATTGAAGAGCTGATTTCTTCGATTGAGTTTGGTCGGATTGCAGCACAAACAGCGCGCAATGTGATTATGCAAAAAATTCGTGATGCAGAACGTGATAAATTGGTGGCATTGTTTCAAGGCCGAATTGGTGAGTTGGTTTTTGCAAGTGTAAAACGTGTGACGCGAGATCTCATTGTGGTTGATTTAGGCGAACATGCAGAAGGAATTATGCCGCGTACTGAAATGATTCCTCGTGAAGTGTATAAAATTGGTGATCGGATAAGAGCTTATTTGAAAGAAGTGAGCGTGGATCAACGCGGTCATCAGATTATTCTCAGCCGTACCTGCCCTGAAATGTTGATTGAGTTAATGCGTCTTGAAATTCCAGAAGTTGCAGAGCAAGTGATTGAAATCAAAAAAGCGGTGCGTGATCCAGGTATGCGGGCTAAAGTTGCGGTTAAAACTTATGATAGCCGCGTAGATCCAGTGGGCGCTTGTGTTGGTATGCGAGGTTCGCGTATCCAAGCGGTCACGAATGAATTAGGGGGTGAGCGCATCGATGTCATTGTTTTTGATGATAATCCAGTTCAGTTTGTTATCAATGCTTTGGCGCCTGCAGAAATTATTTCTGTCGTGATGGATGAAAATAATCATGTTATGGATGTGGCTGTCCCTGAAGATCAGCTCTCTCTCGCGATTGGTCGCGGTGGTCAGAATGTGCGTTTAGCCGGCCAATTGACAGGATGGCGTTTGAATGTGATGGCTGAAAATGATGCGGCTTCTGCAGCGCAAAATAATACGGAGAAGCAACGTCAGGCTTTAATTGACGCTTTAGATATCGATGAAGAAGTAGCGAATGTATTTATTGCTGAGGGATTTGTCTCGTTAGAAGAAATTGCTTATGTGCCCGTTCAGGAATTATTAGACCTGCAAGTCTTTGATGAAGATGTGATTTTGGAGCTGCGTGATCGGGCCAAGAATGCTTTGTTGGCGCGTGCGTTGACGGGTAATGTTCCCGTGAATCTGGACCCGCAAATTTTGGAATTAGAGGGAATGAGTGAAGAATTGGCAACTCAGTTGTTTGAGCGTGATATTACTACACGCGAAGAATTGGCAGAACAAGCCGTTGATGACCTGATCGATATCCCTCAAATGACTGAAGAATTGGCAGGAAAAATTATTATGGCTGCACGTCAACATTGGTTTGAATAAAGCTTAAAATTGGAGAATATAATGGCTGAGATTACTGTAAGCCAGTTGGCAAAAAGAGTGGGTTTGAGTGTAGAGGGCTTATTGGCTAAGTTCCTCGATGCTAAGTTGCCACTTAAAACTGCAAGCGATGTGGTCACGGATGAAGAGCGTGAAAAGCTGTTATCTTATATGCAAAGTCCGCAGCAAGCGCCGAAGAAAATTACGTTGACGATGAAGCGTAAACCTGATTTTGATCAGCGTGGACAACAACATGTAGAGGTTCGTAAAAAACGAACTTTTGTCATGCCCAGCTCCGATATGATCAAGCAGATGGAGTCTGAAGAATCGGCTCGTCGTGAGCAAGAGCGTCAGCGTCATGAGCTTGAACTTAAACAACTTGAAAAAAAACAAGAAGCGGTATTGCTTGAAAAAGAAGTGTTGGCAAAAAAAGAAGTCGTTGAGGCTGTTGTGGCTGAAGTGAGTTTAATGGTGTCTGAAATCCCGCATGCGGATAAAGTGATTAAAGAGAAGAGCAAGCACCATGAGCATCATACTCATACCGATGCTGCAAAAGTAGAAGAAGTCGAAGAAGTGAAGCCTAAAAAGCCGAAAGTGAAAGGCGATGAAGAGCGTGGCACGCGTCATTTTAGTGTGGATACGATAGATGCTGCTGATGAAGAAGAGCCGCGCGTTGCATTTGTAGTGAGGCGTCGTCGCAAACCCCATGAAAAACAACGCTCCTTTAAAACAACAGAGTTTATTGTACGTACTGTCGAGGTCCCGGAGTCAATTACAGTTTTTGATTTAGCTCAAAAAATGGCGATTAAAGGGGTTGAAGTAATTAAAATTCTCATGAAAATGGGAGTGATGGCGACGATTAATCAAGTGATTGATCAAGATACTGCGATTTTAATTACCGAAGAGTTGGGCCATACTGCGGTTGCTTTGAATGAGAATGCGATTGAAGAAAATTTGATGGCAAACGTGAGCGAACTTGATTTGACTCCACGTGCACCAGTCGTCACGATTATGGGACATGTGGATCATGGTAAAACATCGTTGTTAGATTATATTCGGCGGACTAAGGTGGCTGCAGGTGAAGCGGGTGGTATTACTCAGCATATTGGCGCATATCATGTGGAAACACCCAAAGGCGTCATTACCTTTTTAGATACGCCTGGCCATGCGGCATTTACAGCGATGCGCGCCAGGGGGGCAGATTGTACTGATATCGTCATCTTAGTGATTGCTGCAGATGATGGTGTGATGCCTCAGACAATTGAAGCGATTCAGCACGCTAAGGCAGCTAAAGCTCCT
>CAXNIG010000003.1:0-12312 GCA_964202445.1 Pseudomonadota bacterium | reverse complement strand
TGATTGCTGTCGGCCTAATGTCGGTGATGGTGAATTTGGATGTCACTATTGTCAATGTGGCTTTGCCGACGATTGGCGGGGCATTTCACTTGTCCTTATCCATGATGCAGTGGATCATCAATATTTATTTGATGATGACCGCCATGTTCTTTGTGCTGGCGGGCAAAATTGCAGATCAGCTGGGGCATCGACGCGTTTATCTCCTGGGTCTGATATTCTTTTTTGTGGGGTCGGCTCTGGCAGGCCTGGCTGTGCTTGACTGGATGTTGATATTGGGACGTCTGCTGCAGGGGCTTGGTGTCGCTTTTTCTTTGACCCAAGCATTCATTCTGGCGCTGCGATGTTTTCCTCCTGATAAAAAGGGCCATGTTTTGGGGTTGTTGGCAACCGGGGGCGGTGTTGCTCAGGCTATTGGGCCTACCTTGGGAGGCGTGATTTTACATTTTTTAAGTTGGCGCTGGATTTTTTTCCTCAATTTACCCTTAACAGGATTATCCTTTCTGCTGACTTATGCTTTTTGCGCAAAAGACACCCGGCATGAAAGTGCTTTACAAGTGAGTCTACTCAATATTGCATTTTTTGGCATGGGTGTTTTCTTTTTAATGCTTTCGCTCAATCAGCTTTCAAGCTGGGGCGGAGAGTCTTTTTATTTTATGGCTGCAATGGCTCTTGGGCTTTGCTTGTTAGGCGGATTTGTTTGTATGGAGTACCGTGCTGCCAGGCCGCTAATAGGGATGTTGGTATTAGCAAATTCTGATTTTATGTCGGTCTGTATTATGCGCCTACTCTATATGTTCGGCTGGGGAGTCGTCGTGTTTACACTGCCCTTATTTTTACAAAATCTATTGGGCTATTCTGAGGTTAAAGTAGGGTTGTTTTTGTTCGCCATGACTGGAGTATTCGCGTGTTTAACACCGTTCACGGGCAAGTGGGTTGATCGTGTAGGGGTAAATTTGCCTATTATTCTGTCTTTAGTGATTGGTTTTTTTGGCTTGTGTTTGCTCATTGTTTTTGCATCTCATCCACATCTTATCTTTTTATTTGCGGGGCTCTTTTTGTACGGTGTCTGTGCAGGGATCAATATTCCTGCTGGCCCAGCGGCAGCTCTAAAATTCATTCCACAGAATAATCATGGCACGGGGTTAGGCTTCTTTTATACATTGGCCTTTATGGGTGCGGCTGCTGGAATTGCATTAGGAGGTGGGTTGTTAAATATTTTAGCCAAGAATCATTTGGCAAAATTATTGGCCTTTTCTCACCGTATTTCTACGACCTCATTGGATAATCTATCTGCTTTTTCCAATGGTTCTCGACCTTTAAGCCAGCTTAGTTTGGCTGGGGGAATCTCAAATCTGAATCAGGAGATAGGCGCCAGCTTTGTTTTTGCTTATCAGTATGTTTTGGGCTTTGCATGTCTTTTAATTTTAGTGGCAATGATTTTGATGGTTAGAGTTGCGGTGAAAAAGTGAATTTGTGATCAATGTTAACGGCAATTAAAGCTCCTGCCATACAAAAAATCACAATGGCTGCAAAAGCGTAAGCAAAAATCTCTGTCGCCAGAAAATGGGGTAATGCGCCATGATGAAGCGGGTTAATCTGATGAAGCTTAAAGCCTAAGGCAATGAACACAGCTGAAACAGACACGCCTAAACTGATTGCAAATTGCCGCCCCACATTAAATAAAGCATTGGCGCTGCTCAGACTGGATTGTTCAATGCCAATGACGCTGATAGTTTGAATCGGCGTGCCGCATAAGCCACTGAACAGACCTCGCGCGAATAGGAGGGCAAAGCCCAGTACAATGTGCTGATGATCGACAAACAAAATGCTGGCAGAAAAAATGGCAATGCCGATGAACCCAGTCACAATCGGTACAGCTGGACCCACTTTATTAAACAGATAGACGGAATAACGAGAAACACACATGGCGCTAAGGGCCTGCATAACCATCATTAAGCCCACTGTCAAAATCGGAATGCCCACGCCTAATTGCAAATACATCCCAATCAAAAAGAGCGTGCCCAAATGACTCATTTGAAAGAAAAGTTGAATCCAATTGGCGTCGCAAAATAATTTGGACTGAAACAAGCGTAGATCAAGTAGCGGATGTTGAACCTTTCGTTCATGGAGAATAAAAAGAGTGCAGAAAATAAAGGCCGCAATAAAATACACGAGGGTTCGCAGCGTGAGAATCATCTCACCCAATTGCGCCAAAGCGTACAAGATGCTGAGTAGCGATGCACTTGCCAATAAAAATCCCCAATAGTCGAGAGGCTGAAGTATTCGCTCCTCTTGATCATCTTTTAAAAGAACCATCCCTGCGATTATCAAGACTGCACAAATAGGCGCTGCAAATAAAAATACCATTTTCCAGCCAAAGAGTTGTGCAATCAGCGCTCCCAGGCCAGGACCAATGGCGGGTGCAATCAAAGTTGGAAGAAAAATATAGCTGGTAATGCTTGCGTACTCTTTTGGATCAAAAGCTCTGTAGAGTAATGTGGCGCCAATGGGCAACAATAGCCCTCCGCCAATCCCCTGCAAAAACCGAAAAATAACAATTGTATGAATGCTGTTGGCCATTGAGCATAAGCCAGAAAACAAGCCAAACAGCGTTATAGAGAGGATGAATCTTTATTTAATTCCAAAGCGATCCCCCAGCCATTTACTGATTGGAATAGAAATCGCCAAAGCCAGGAGAAAGCTGGTGCTGACCCAGGAAACTGAATCAAAGGTCGTATGTAATGCATTGCTCAAGGTAGGCAAGATAATATTGACGATCGTCAAATCCATGCGGTCCAGAAAAAAGACGCAGGCAATCAAAATGGCAATGCAATATTTGTATTGTAGGCGCTTCATCGCAAAAATTGTGCATTTTATGAGACTGTATTGTACCATAGTTTATCTGCGATATATGGATTTTCAGGCTATATTCGGCTATTCTACAGACACAGGTTGTGAGTTTTTGGATCAAGATTGAAGGAGCGCTATTTGTTTGATGTCTACGTGCAGCCAGGTGCAAAAAGTACAGCGTTAGCTGGATGTCATGGAGAGCATCTCAAAATACGTCTAAACGCAGTGCCTGTTGATGATCAAGCCAATCAGGAACTCATCACATTTCTTGCGGATCTGCTGAATATCAGCAAAAAAGAAATCACCATCGCGCGCGGCAAGACCAGTCGCATCAAGACGCTTTCAGTATCAGCCGAAGCTCAGACAGCGCTGGAACAATTGCTTTATAAAGCGAAGGAAATCAAATGACATCCATATTGCAGTTAAGGCAATGGGCGATGAAGCCAGTCACTCGCCAATATCAAAGCCTGTCTGAAGCCTTATCTGAAATCAAATTTATTCAATATGACCCCATCAAAAGTCCATTGTCTGCTCAAGATCTCATCTTGTTTCAAAGGGTGAAGGGCTACAAGCCCAGTGATTTAGAGGCGGTTTACCCAAATTCTGAATTTGAAGAAGACTATCTGCATGTTTATGGCGTCCTCTCGAAGCAGATTGCCACATTGCTACAGCCGCGCAGGCATTACAGAAAAACAAGCACCCTTTACCAACCCAGCGGATTGGCAGCTGATGTACTGGCTTTTGTTCGTGATCGGGAGAATGTTTTGCCCAAGGATCTAGTCAGTGCTTTGGGGCAAGGGTCGGTGATCAATGCCTGGGGTGGAAAATCTGCGGCAACAACGCGTGCTCTGGAAGAGCTGCATTATTATGGACACTTGCGTGTCTCCAGGCGGATGAATAGCAATAAAGTTTATGCCCTTGCAAGGCCTGTCACCCATGATGTTTCAGATGAAAAACGTCTTGAAATCTTGATTCAGTTGATGGTCGAGCTTCTTGCTCCAGTATCGGAAGCAGGCCTGAAGCGCGCGCTAGGCCAGTTACGTTCATACTCGGGGCACTTAGGCAATAGTAATGCGACGCTTAAAACATTACTTGCATCTGGCGCAATTGAGTCTCAAAAGGTTGAAGGCGTTCTATATTATCTGCCCGTTGGAATGCCCAGCTTACAACAAGATTTCACTGACGAGCAGGTGCGATTTTTAGCTCCATTTGATCCTGTAGTCTGGGATCGCACGCGCTTTGAGCATTTATGGGGCTGGGCTTATCGCTTTGAAGCGTATACACCTCAACATGCACGACGTTTCGGTTACTATGCTTTGCCAATGTTTTATGGCAATCAAGCAGTGGGCTGGGTGAATATCAGCAAAAATAAGAATGGCTCAATTGATATTGAGCGGGGCTTCGCTAAACCAAATAGACTGGGTGTTGAGTTTGAACATACTTATGCGCAAGAAGTAGAGCGTTTTGTTGCTGTTCTTGGCGTCAAAACCAAATAATTTAGGGGAAAAAATGTCGCATATCATTTTGTCAGGGCTGAAGAGGGCTTTCTCATGATCAAACTATTCCTGCGCAACTACATTTTATTCGTCCTGATTATTTTAGGCCTGGTGGGTGCTGTTTATTTCTTTTCACTCTCATTGACTCAGCATCTGGAAAGTCGCGATGCGGACGTACTGTTTAAAAACGTTTTTGTGTTTTACGGGAAAAAACTGGAGGCGATACCTCAGGCAGAATGGCCTGGATATTTGCAAAAAATCTCCCCGGACGCTGACAATCCTTTGAGCCTTGTTTCTTTAGCTGATTTACCTGCTACAGTCGATCGCAACGCCTTGCTCAAGGGCAATGTTGTCGTTGATCAGCATCGTGCTGATGGCTACACCCCCGCATATGCCTTTTATCATTTACCCAATACTGGGTTAGCTTTAAAAATGGGGGTCTTTCAGCCCGATATCACCCAATATGTCTACGCGACTAATTGGATCAAAAATATGATCAACCAGGATTTGAGTGGCATTCCTGAAAAAAACTGGCCTATAGCCTTGTCTGATATGTCGCCTAGTTTTGACAATACACCCATGAGACTCCAGTCTTTTCAATCTTTTGATAAGGTTTCTCAAGCGCGTTTATTAAAATGGGGTTTGCTCATCAATGAGAAAGATAATTATGCGGGGACGATTTCTTTTATATCCCCGGACTCTAGGCAGGTTGTAGTAGGGGGTCCAAAAAAAGATCCTCGGCCTCTCATGATTTCCGCGTGGGTAAGTGTCGGCTTGCTATTGCTCTTTCTCATCGTTTGGCTTTGGACTTATCCCTTTTATCGTAATTTGAATAAATTGCAAAGCATGGCTGATGCATACGGGCGAGGGCAGTTTGATTATGAAATTAAAGTGCCCCGACAGTTAGCTTTATTTCCCTTGTATAAAAACTTAAGCCGAATGGGGCAGCATATCAAGAAGTTGATTGCCTCGCATAAGGAATTAACCAATGCGGTCTCTCATGAGATCCGCAGCCCCCTGGCTCGTATCCGTTTTGCAACGGAAATGCTGTCGAAAGAGGGCGTGAACTCCCAGTATTTGCAACGCATCAATCATGATGTGGAAGAATTAGATCAAATGGTCGATGAACTCCTGACGTATGCTCGTTTTGATCGCACCGATCCTGCGCTTCAGTTTGCAGATTTGCCCATCGCTCCTTTTGTGAGGGAATTATTCATGCTGTTGCAATCACATCACCCTGAACGTCAATGGCAGCTTCAGTTTGAGATGGATGATTCAACTCTATTGCGCTTCGATGCGCATTTCATAAAGCGTGCGCTTGAGAATATTCTCAGCAACGCTTGTCGCTATGCGCAGCATCAAGTCACTCTGACCGTAAAAGTACAGAGCGGGCACTGTTTATTTGTGATTGACGATGATGGGCCAGGCATTCCATTAGAGTCGCGTCAGGATCTTTTCGAGCCTTTCAAGCGCCTGGATACCAGTCGCAATAAAGAGACTGGCGGCCATGGCCTAGGACTCGCTATCAGCAAAAAAATAATCGAAGCACACGGAGGGCAGATTCAAGTTGAAAATTCGCCCTTGGGTGGTGCACGGTTTATTCTCTCCATCCCTCTAAGGAGCGCATAATGCCCCATATTTTTATTGTTGAAGATGATCAGGCCCTCAGTGATTTAATGCGGGATTTTCTCAAAACTTATGATTTTGAAGTCACGCAGATTGACTCGGGGGATCAGGCGGTTTTTCGTATTCTCAATAAAAAGCCGGATTTGGTGATTCTGGACATTATGTTGCCCAAGCTGGATGGCATTCAGGTCTGTCGCTCCATTCGCCAAAACTATCAAGGCTCTATTTTGATGCTGACTGCCCGCCAGGAAGATGATATGCAAATCACCGGTTTGAACGATGGGGCGGATGATTATGTCAAAAAGCCAGTTGATCCTCAGGTTTTATTGGCTCGAATTCAAGCTTTATTGCGCCATGGTAATCGCCAGAATAGTAGTCTCTCTGTTCTTGAGTTTGGTTCTCTGCGCATTGACCAGGCCACCCGTTCAATTACTTTGGGAGGTCAAGCCATCGATTTGCCGCGTGTTGAGTTAGACCTCTTAATTTTTCTGGCGAACAATGCAGGCAAAACGGTTGATCGCAACACCATTTACCGAGCACTACGCGGTATTGACCATGATGGCTTGGATCGTTCCGTTGATTTACAGATTTCCCATCTACGCAATAAATTAGGTGATAATTCTGAAAATCCCACCCGCATCAAAACAGTGTGGGGAAAAGGGTATTTGTTCGTGCCCACCTCCTGGAATTGATGCTACAAATTCTCTACATCTTTCTTTCTGCCAAAGACGTATCCTTTTCTTTTGGTCAAATTTAGAAGCTAAAGATCATGCAGGACATTTTTTGTTTGAAAAATATCAGAATCGCGTTGTATGTGGTGCTGTTTATCAGTATCAGTGTGTTATTTATGAAGTGGCAAGCTGTGAATCAATCGCCTGAGCCTGTGGTGGCCCGAGCGATGAGCAATGTTAATTTGCCAGTTACAGGCAGCGCTATATCGATGGCTCCCGATCTAATCACAGTAGATACGCCGCTGCTTCAAGTCAAAATCAATCCTGTCGATGGCAATATCGTCTATGCTGTTTTAAAAGATTATAAACAATCACTGGGATCAGATCAGCCATTTTTATTGCTGAATCAGGATCGCAATGCCCTGTATTACATTATTGAAAGTGGCCTTGTTACAGGTGATAACAGCCTTCCTGCTCATATGACTTTCATCAGTTCAGCCACTTCATATAGTTTGGGGGATCGGCGCCAATTGACTGTCAACTTAACCTGGAGCAACAGCCAGGGCTTGAGTTTAATCAAATCCTATACTTTTTTCCCGAATGTCTATACGGTCAACGTGGCATATACCATCCACAACTCAGGAAAGTCTACTTGGAATGGCCGTTTTTATGGTGAGCTGACTCGCAATATCCCAGCTACCGCATCTAGTTTTTTAAATAGCCATACCAATTACACAGGTGCAGCCATTTCCTATCCAGGCGACCATTATCAAAAGATAAAATTTGCAGACATGGATGAAAGCAGTCTTTCTCAAACTGTTTCATCAGGCTGGGTTGCTATGTTGCAGCATTATTTTATTACAGCGATTATTCCAGCTCCAGATACTGCAATTACTCAATTTAGTGCAGTGAACCAAGATTTATACAGTATTGGCCTGGCTAATCCTACCGTCAGTGTTAATCCAGGTGAGATTGTCACAACAGGTGCTGGTATTTACTTAGGGCCAGCGATTGCAAGCCAGCTTGGTGTAGTCGCACCTTACCTCTCTAAAACGATTGATTATGGCTGGTTGTGGTTTATTTCAGGACCCATTTTTGCCGTGATGCAGTGGATTCATTCCTATGTCAGCAATTGGGGTGTAGCCATTATTTTGATTACCTGTTTGATTAAATTGATTTTCTACCCGTTATCTGCAAAAAGCTATCTCTCAATGGCCAAAATGCGAGAGTTGCAACCGAAGATCAAGGTGCTGCGTGAGGAAATAGGTGATGATCGTCAAAAACTGGGTGCAGCAACGATGACGCTCTATCGAAAAGAAAAAGTGAATCCATTGGGTGGCTGCCTGCCCATTCTGGTGCAGATTCCCGTATTTATTGCTTTGTACTGGGTGTTAATGGAAAGCGTTGAGCTACGTCAGGCCCCCTTTATTTTTTGGATACATGATCTTTCTGCATCTGATCCATTTTTTATTCTGCCGATTTTAATGGGGTTGGCTATGTTCGTGCAGCAGCGATTAAATCCCGCGCCTCCAGATCCCATGCAGGCTAAAATAATGATGTTCTTACCACTGATCTTTACGATTATGTTTTTGGGCTTTCCATCGGGGTTGGTGCTGTACTGGCTGGTCAATCAATGCCTCAGCGTCGTACAGCAATGGTGGGTGATGAGTCGGTATCACAAAAAAATGACCAAGAGGCATTATCACTAGAAATGATCAGTATTTGATATTTGCCTGATCTAAAACAGCAAATACATCGGGATAGCTACTGGTATTGCTAAAATAGATGATCCAAATATTGTCATTTTTATGATGTAGATTGGCGAATACTGATGTTGATCCAGGCATCCCACCATTATGACCCGTCACTTCATATCTTTTGCCATTTTTGTGCGCCTGACCATGCATAAGGCCAAAACCATATTTAAGATGAGGCGCCATCATCACATCCTTCCCATCATCATATTTGCCAGTGGAAAGAAGTCGCTTCATCGTTTTCTTTTTGTTGAAAATTTGCGCCTGATTAAAAGCATGAATCCATTTTTCCATATCGTTAATGGACATGAAAATGCCTCCTTCGCCAGAGGGAGTGGCTGCTTTCATCCAATTGGTTGGCGTGTAGAGTGGCCATTGATTATAGGCCTCAGTGTAATGGCTATGTTGATCCATTTCCGTCATTACAAAAGCAGTGTTCATATCGAGTGGGTCAAAGATGCGCTTTTGAATCACCTTGGCATAAGACTCCCCAGTAATGTTCTCAATAATTTTAGAGAGCAGTGCATAGCCTGAATTGGAGTAGGCGTAAGTTTTGCTATGAGGTTGTGGTTTAGACTTGAGGATGGATTCAAATATGACGCTTTGCGTCAGCTGTTTCCCTTCTTTAATCATTTGGTCAAAATCAACAATGCTGGGATCGGGCAGGTATTCAGGAATGCCTGAGATATGAAAAAGTAAATGTTGAATGGTGATGTCTTTAAATTTTAAAGGTAGCTTTGGAATGTGCATGGAAATTCGGTCTGTTATGGATAATTTCCCCTCTTCCTCCAACATCAAAATAAGCACAGCAGTAAAAAGTTTGGTTGTGGAGCAAATTGAGAAAGGTGTCTCCAAAGTCGCTTTGGCGATGCACTGGTTTTTTCCTAAAACAGCACAACCCTGTGCGCTTTTAAATACAGTCTGATTATTTTTGATGATGAGTGTGGCAAAAGCAGGGGTGCTGTCATTTACATGGGGGCTTAATGGACTGTTTTGTTTCATTGAGAATTCCTGTATATGAAGTGACATTTACATTTTAGCTTAATTTGCTATACTGTGCAAAATGTTGACAGCATGGAGAGGTAAAAATGTCTTACTTTCGTCAGATGATATTCTTCCTGGTAGGTGTTTGTGTCCTATCTAAACAAGGTTTTGCAAGTGTTCAGCCTGATCAAAATTTTACGATTTGGCTGGAGCAGACTATGAAGCAAAAACATGTGCCAGGTGTGAGTATCGCGGTGATTAAAAATGATCACATTGAATGGGCGCAAGGTTTTGGTGTAGTAGATACTCAAACTAGACAAGCTGTAACGACGAACACCTTATTTGAAGCTGGCTCTATTAGTAAACCTGTTACGGCCATGGCCGCTTTAAAAACAGTGCAAACCAATAAATTACAATTAGACAAAAATATTAATGACTATTTGATCTCATGGCAGGTTCCAGATAATCAATTTACCAAAACTGAAAAGGTGACTTTACGTAGATTGCTGGATCATAGCGCAGGCATTACGGTACATGGTTTTGCTGGATATCAGAGAGGGACTTCATTGCCCACACTGCTAGAAGTTTTGAATGGGGTTTCACCGGCCAACTCAGCACCTATCCGCGTTGCGGCTGTTCCAGGCAGTAAATTTCAATATTCTGGAGGTGGCTATACTATCATCCAGCAAGTTTTGATTGACACTTATCACCAACCTTTTCCTGAACTAATGAATCAGCTTGTGCTCCAGCCCTTAGGCATGAAGCAGAGCACTTTCGAGCAGCCTCTTCCTGCTTCTTTATTGCCATTAATTGCGCAACCTTATACGCCGGGTGGTGTGTTGCCAGGAGGGCCACATACTTATGTTGCAGAGGCTGCAGCGGGACTTTGGTCAACTCCTTTGGATTTAGCAAAGTTTGTTATTTCAATTCAGGAGTCTATTCATGGGGTGAATAATGAGGTGCTGAGCCCATCTTTTGCAAAACTAATGGTTAGTCCTGCGATTAATAATGAAATGGGTTTAGGCTTAGAAATTGGCGTTAATAAATATGGCAAAAACGCTGAGCAGGGCAGTTATTTTATGCATATGGGTGAGGATGATGGTTATCAAAGTGTGATCATTGGTGATACAAAAAGTGGCAATGGACTGGTTGTAATGATGAACATGTTTCCGGATCTTAATTTGATTTTGCAGCATAAAACTGCTGATGATACTTCTTTAATCTACGCCATTATCCAGCATGTTGCGGATGAAGAAAAGTGGCAGTGAAATTAATAGGAACCAGCCTATATCGACCGCCTCCGATGTAGATTATTCTTTTCTGCAAGAGTGATTTTATGTTCTAATTTAGCATTTTAGAATGCACAGTCTGTTCTTTTAATAAAACTGGAATGATTGTGCTGAACAATCCAGGTGCAGGCTTGCCCGTTGAATAATCAAATGGATCTAAAAAATCAGACTGTGAGGAATTAATCGCTGCTGCGACAACAAGATGTGATTGAAAGAAATAGAAAACAATTGCTGTATAGCCAGGCATTTGACCATTATGCGAGACAATATAGCCATAAGGCGGAATGACATTCGTTGCTACGCCAAACCCATAGTGAGCTTGATTATATTTACCGTTGGGCACCCCTCCATGCAGCATCATCTGTAATTCTGCTGGAGGAAGAATATTGCCATTCTGAAATAAGGCGCGATACCATTTTGCCATGTTCTCGGTTGAACTAATCAGTCCGCCTGCGCTAGGGTCTGGAATGGTAGCATCATTATAGAGTTCATAGGCCTGGAGTTTGCTAATACCGGGAATAGTGACAACAGGTGCATCCTGAAATGCAACACGCAGAGGATTTGAATCATTTAGGCTCATATACCCCAGCGCCATATTGCTGAATATATCTGGTGGAATAACCCCGTTTTCAGGGTAGTAAATCCCTGTTAAGTCAGCCTGCGTAAATAATTGTTGAAAAGTCTGGCCCAAACTATGATGAGTTGCTGATTTTAATACGATGCTTAATAGGAGGTAATCCGTATTGGTGTAGCTGAATACACCTTTCGTTCCAGGTTTAAAATAAAAAGGATGGGGTAATGCAATTGCCAGCAACTCCTGATCTGTCCATACTTTTTTTGGATCTTTCATAAATGCCTGGGTGAAAATGGATGTATTAACATCATCATGCACGCCGCTGGTATGATCCAAGAGTTCACGCAGTGTGATTGGGGCAGTTGCAGGATAGGTTTTGACAACGGAGGCGATCTCGCCGCCATATTGTTTGGCAATACTTTGTAGGGATTCATCCACATTCATTTTGCCTGCCGCCACTTCTTGTAAAATAGCGGCGCTGATAAAAGATTTGGTTACACTGCCAATCATAAATTGGGTTTGATTTTGCATGGGTGTTTTAGCGCTGATATTGCTAAATCCTGCTGCGATCGTTTGGAGCGGTTGATTATCAAAACCATAAGTGACAACTACCCCAGGAATATTTTGTTCCTGAATCAGTTGTTCAAGCATTGTCTGTAATTCTGCATTTTCTGCCTGAGGCGGATTAGCGCTTGCGATATTAAAACACAGGGAAGTGCAGAGCAAAAAAAGAGTAACTGCGGATTTTAAAATGCTCATAAATAATCTGTCCTATTATGTTTGTAAAAATATTGTACATGATAGCGCATTTTGCTAGAATGGCAAAATTAAACAAGCGGAGTAAATTATGCCCTATGTCCTTATGCGGAAGTTTATTTTAGGGGGATTGATTACATCCGTTTTTGTGCCTTGTTTTGCTGCAAGCTCAGTAGCGCCTCAAATGCCCATGAGTGAGATTTTATCTCAACTAACAACCTATGCCCAGCAAACCCAGGCAGACTGGCATGTGCCAGGAATGGCAATTGCAGTGGTACAAAATGGTAAAACGATTTATGCTCAGGGATTCGG
>CAXNIG010000002.1:0-13361 GCA_964202445.1 Pseudomonadota bacterium | reverse complement strand
GGCGGGGCAATTCATCGATAAAATAATTCGTGGTTGAGCCAGTGCCCACCCCTAAAATACAGCCTACTGAAATAAAATCCAGGGCCATTTTAGCCGCTTTTTGTTTATTAAGATTTTGCTGTTGCTTGTCCATTTTATTTCCCTAAATTTAATTGATAGGCTTCGATTGTGTTTTGCAGTAGGCCGACGATGGTCATGGGGCCGACGCCTCCTGGAACAGGGGTAATCCAGCTGGCCTTTGCTGCAACTGCATCAAACAGAACATCACCGACCACTTGACCGGACTCTAAACGATGAATGCCCACATCGACTACAATGGCATTTTGCTGGATATGCGCTGCAGTGATCAGGCCATGCACGCCGGCGGCTGCAATTAATACATCCGCTTGACGGGTTAAACTCATCAAATCACGGGTTTGGCTGTGGCAAATGGTCACTGTACACCGGCGGTTAAGCAATTCCAAGGCAGTGGGCCGGCCAACAATATTGGAAGCACCGACAATCACTGCATGCAGGCCTTTTACATCTCCAACAAAATGCTCTAGCAATTGCATGATGCCGCGCGGTGTAGCCGGCGATAAACGCGGTGCACGCACGGCTAAAAGGCCAATATTTTCAGGATGAAACCCATCCACATCTTTGAGCGGATCTAATGCCAGCAAAATTTTTTCATTATCAATATGCGCAGGCAAAGGCAATTGCACCAGAATACCGTCAATGCTAGAATCTTGATTAAGAGTGTACAAAGTGGCAAGCAAATCCGCTTCGGCAACGGTATCTGGAAAGCGCAAACATTGGCTGGCAATCCCTACTTCGGTACAGGCTTTAATTTTATGACTGACATAAATTTCTGATGCCGCATGCCCCCCCACCAAAATCACCACCAATGCAGGGGGTCTTTTTGCATATTGGAGTTGTTCCGCCAGTTTTTGTTTTAAACTCTGGCGAATCGTTGCTGCTAATTTTTTTCCATCTAATATTTGGGCTGACATGGTGCGGTGACTCTTGAATTTGTTGATATTGTGGCATAAAAACGCTAACTCCGCTATAATAGGCCACTTATTTAAACAGCTGCACCATTTTGGCCCTATGAACTCCTCAGAAATTAGCATTCGTCGCACTTTTGCGATTATCTCCCACCCTGATGCAGGTAAGACCACCATTACCGAAAAACTACTGCTGCATGGCGGAGCCATTAATTTGGCGGGAGAAGTCAAAGGCAAAAAAGCCTCACGCCATGCAACATCCGATTGGATGGAACTAGAAAAACAACGGGGCATTTCGGTGACCACCTCCGTAATGCAATTTACTTATAATGGCAAAATTGTGAATCTACTCGACACTCCAGGGCATGAGGACTTTTCGGAAGATACTTATCGTACTTTAACAGCAGTCGATTCCTGCCTCATGGTTATTGATGCGGCCAAAGGTGTGGAAGAACGCACCATTAAACTCATGGAAGTCTGCCGTCTGCGCACCACGCCGATTATTACATTTATCAATAAAATGGATCGCGACACAAAAAGTCCAATGGAAATACTGGATGAAGTTGAAGATGTCCTAAAAATAAAATGCGCACCCGTGACCTGGCCAATTGGCATGGGGCAATATTTTAAAGGAGTGTATCATCTTTTAACAGACACGATTTACCTATACGAACGGGGTCATGGCGATCATATTCACAAGGGCCGCACCATCCAAGGCTTAAACAATCCTGAGCTAGATGCAGAAATAGGCGATTTAGCTGATGAATTACGCTTAGAAGTGGAACTAGTCCAAGGCGCAAGTCATGCATTTGATCTGCAGGCTTATCTGCGTGGCGAATTAACTCCTGTCTATTTTGGTACAGCCCTTGGTAATTTTGGTATTGATCTTCTGCTCAAAGGCTTTACCGAATGCGCACCAGAACCACAATCCCGTCAAACAGAAACCCGTGAAATCTTGACCAGCGAATCAAAATTCACTGGCTTTGTATTTAAAATCCAAGCCAATATGGACCCCAATCATCGAGATCGGATTGCATTTTTACGCATTTGCTCTGGCCAATTTAAAAAAGGCATCAAGCTCTGGCAAGTCCGTACGCAAAAACCTTTTCAAGTGAATCAAGCAGTGACTTTCATGGCTTCTAATCGCGAACAATTGGACGAGGCATTTGCCGGTGATATTATTGGCATTTATAATCATGGCGGCATACAAATTGGCGATAGTTTCTCGGAAGGAGAAAATCTCAAGTTTACCGGTATTCCTAATTTTGCCCCTGAATTGTTTCGCCGCGTACGCTTGAAAGATCCCCTTAAAGCCAAGGCACTGCAAAAAGGCTTGCTGCAATTATCCGAAGAGGGCGCCACGCAAATTTTTAAACCGGTTCACAGCAATGATTTAATTTTAGGAGCAGTCGGTGTACTGCAGTTTGATGTAGTGGCTTTTCGTCTACTCAATGAATACGGCGTAGAATGTGCGTATGAAAATGTCAATGTCGTTGCCGCACGCTGGCTGAAACCTCAAAATGCCAAAGCCTTACAGATGCTAGAACAAAAAGCAGGAGAATATTTAGCTAAAGATGGAGCTGATCATCTTACCTATCTTGCCCCCACCCGCGTCAATTTGCAATTAGCGATGGAACGACATCCTGAAATTGAATTCCAGGCAACCCGCGAACATTAAATTGAATAACTGATTACAATTATCGTGATTTCAGGCAAGGGAGCTAAAGCACTTTTGATTTGTGCTGCCCAGGCAACGGCTGTTTGAATATCTAAGGCACTGAAAGGCAAGGTCACGCGGGCCTCAATATGCGTTTGAAAATAGTATAAATCTAGGCTTGTAAAGGGTAGATCTTGAAGCAATACCTCAACTTCACGACGGCCGACGGGAAGATGGGAGGGGAGCGTTTCAGGATGATCTTCTGTATCGATATGTACAGTGATATCTTCGATTTCCTTATATTTTTTCATGAGATTAACACGCACCGTTTCTGCGATATAATGCCCTTCTGAGGCGCTGATGTAAGGCTCAATTAATACATGGACATCCAAAAAAACCCGTCCGGCCATTTTACGGGTACGTAAACGATGCATATGTTTGACACCCGACAGGCTCAAAATTAACTTCTCAAAGGCTTTGATGCGTTCATGAGGTACACTCGCATCCGTGAGTTCATAGAGCGCATGCCAGGAGAGCTGTAAGGCTAGTTTCAAAATAAAGCCAGCCACCAAAGCCGCTGCAATCGCATCAAAAAAAGTGAATCCAGCTAAAGCACCAATAATCCCCACAAAGACCACAATAGAAGACAACGAATCGCTACGAATATGATACGCATTGGCACGCAATAAAGCCGAGTCGACTTTGTTGGCAACATGTAGGGTATAACGAAAGGTGCTTTCATTGGCAATAATAGACAAAATCGCCACAATCAAAGTCAATAGACTGGGATGAACATGGGTTTTATGCACCACATTCAGAATCGCATCGTAAGCAATCCCTGCAGCAACCAAAATAAGAAACACCCCCAAAGTTAAACTACCAATCGTCTCAAAACGTCCGTGACCGTAGGGATGATTTTCGTCTGGCTCTACATGACTTACTTTATTAGCAACCCAGACCAGCGCATTGGCTAGGAGATCCGCAAAAGAGTGAATTCCATCTGCAAACAATGCAGGAGAGTTGCCGAGCAGACCCGCGCCCGTTTTTAAAATCGCTTGCAGACCATTCACCCAAGCACTCACAAAATTGGCTTTTTTAATCGCGTGATAACGAATTTGCTTCATGATGTGCTCACCTGAGAGGCATCCAATGTTGCAGGAAAATACCCATTTCGATCAAATAAACTATGACTTAAAAGGGACGCATTAGCCAGGCGAACCAGATGACTATCGGGCGGATCTTTCACAACCAAAATTTGGGTGGCAAATGGCGTGGGAGGCCCCATATTCATTTGCGTTGTTGCAATCTGATACACCCGATCATAATTGCCCCACGTCCCCTCTTCAATCAGCAATTGCATCCATTCGGTGTGCAGATTATCTTGTTCTAATTTCAGCGTTTGTAGTTTCATGAAAGCTTGATGATATGCATTTTTAATCAGCACCAAAAACAGCGCAGAGATAAAAATCGCCACCACCAAACGCACCACTGGCTTAGAGGTCTCCACCCAAAATGTTTCACGCAGTACTGACTTCAATGAAATAGGATCAGCAGGAAACCAATTTTCTTGCATACTTTGAAGCCACTGGGGCTTGGACTTAAAAAATTTTAAAAATTTCATCCCTATCCTTTATCCGATGCGTTCAGCAACCCGCAAAATAGCGCTGCGAGCACGGGGGTTGACGGCAATTTCAGCCGCACTTGGTTTGACCATTTTAATACAAATCCGCATCTTAGGTAAACTACGCTCTGTTTCACGCACGGGAAGTCCTCTTGGCACTGCGGATGCTTTCGTTAAAGCCTGAAAACGCATTTTAACCAGTCGATCTTCAAGCGAATGAAAGCTAATAAACGCAACGCGTCCGCCAATTGCGAGCAAATCTGGAAAGGCCTGCAGAATACTCTGCAAACTTTCCAGCTCTTGATTCACCCATAAACGCAGGGCCTGAAAAGTGCGCGTGGCTGGATTTTTATGCCGGTCCTGCAAATGAATGGGGATTGTTTTGGCAATCAACTTTGCCAAATCCAAAGTGCTATGCAATTGATTCAATTGAACCGCCTGCAATATCGCAGCTGCAATTTTAGGGGCAAAACGCTCTTCGCCATATTCATACAAAACCCGAGTCAATTCTGCTGGTGTGCAGTGGGCTAGTTGATCCAATAAATTCGATCCAGCTTGATCATTCATGCGCATATCCAGGGGGCCCTCACGCATAAAACTAAAACCACGCTCCCCCTCATCTAACTGAGGTGAAGACACACCCAAATCAAATAAAATACCATCCACAGCACCGCAAAAACCCAGTTCCTCCAAGCGCGCCGGTATTTCAGCAAAATTAGCATGCATCACGCTCACCCGCGCATCCAGGGCATACTTCGCCCGTGCATCTGCAATCGCCCGTGGGTCCTGGTCAATCACAATCAAGCGACCTTGTGGCCCGAGTTTAGATAACAATAAAGCCGAGTGCCCACCGCGCCCATACGTTGCATCAAGATACAAACCACTCGCCCGAACATTGAGTGCATCAATCGTTTCCTGAAGCAGGACAGTGTGGTGTGTCATAATTTGCATCAATTAAAGTGAGTCCGCTTAAGATACGCTGTAATCCCTGGCTTGACAAGATTTTCGCAATTGCTGATCAAACGTCTGGGCGAATTTTTGTTTGTCTTTGGCAGAGAAAGGCTTGGGGCCACCGGTTTGGGCGCCATTATCCCGCAGATCCTGCATAAAGTTACGAATAGATAGCCGCTCTCCCATATTATTGGGCGTAAACAAAATACCATGCAGACTAATGACGACTATATTTTTTGGCACCAGCTGTGCGGCTAGGGGGATATCCTGGGTAATCACCAAATCACCCGTTTCAGCGTGGTCAACAATGTATTGATCGGCCACATCAGCACCCTGATTAACTTGAATCGCTGATAAATAAGGGGAGGCCTGAAAATAAATGCCTTTGTTTGCAATAAAGATCGTGTGAATATGGCGGGTCGTAGCGGCCTTGATAATCACCTCTTTAATTGCAGCTGGGCAGGCATCCGCATCAACCCAAATTTTCATGCAAGATATTCTAGCCATTCAGCTAGTCCTTTCTCAATTTTAACGGTGCAGGCTTCGAATGCAGCACGTTCTTTCTGATAAGGATCTTCTACATCAAAATTGCTGTGATAACCAATTTTAAAGGTTTTCCCACAGGCTTGATGGAGCTTTCTTTCCAGCATTTGCTTTTGCTCATCATCCATCACAAAAATTAAGTCTGCTTGTTTCACCATCATTTCGGTTACTTGTTTAGCAATATGTTGATCCAGAGCAATGCCACGCTCTGCCATTAAAGTCACTGAATGCGGACTAGCCGGCCAACCCTCCATCGCCGTCAAGCCTGCTGAATCAACCGTGATGCGCATGCCCTTTTTCTGCGCCATGTCTTGAAGCAGGACATGGGCGATGGGACTTCTGCAAATATTACCCAGGCATAAAACCAAGACTTTGTTAATCATCGCAAATCCTTAATAATTCTCGTGCAAAAGCTGTTTATAGACAGGTACAATCAGGCGATAATGCTCGTCTATCTTTTCAATATAATCTTTTTCGATTAAGCCTGCAATCGTACGTGAAACTGAATTCCCAGAGACATCCGTTTTCTTGGAAATCTCAGTACCATATAAAGATTGACCATCATGATTGGCAATATAGCGCATTAATTTACGTTGGTTATCAGGAAGCGCCGAGAAATCTTTCATGAGATCACTTTGCTCTTCTTCAACAACGAGTTGCCAGGCAGATTCCAAATCATTGAGCGTCGGCAGCTTTGTACATTCTGAAAAAAGCTCATCGCATAAATAATTAACATAATAAGGGTGGCGTTCAGTGACGGCCATAATACCCTCAAAAACATCAGCAGGAAGTATCGTGCCCCATTTTTGCTGTGCGGCTGCATGAATATGTGCCTGATAATGTGTTTTTTCAATTCGGTTTAAGGCGATTTTGCGACACAACTTATACAGGGGACGGCGCTCATCTTCAAACATTGCTTTTAAAAGATGGGGATTGCTGCCACAAAAAATAATGGATAAATTTTGAGTCTCCTGAGCAACATGGCGAATTGCGCCTTCAATGCCGCGACCGGTTGGCATATTACCAATTTCCTGAAACTCATCGAGCAAGAGCACTGCTTGCTTTTGCTTCTCGCGCAGGAGATGCTCTAGAATAAGCAGGGCCTCTGCAATATTTTCAGCAGGGCTGCTATTTTCCTCACTTAAAGAGAGCTCAAGCTTCACGGGATCAGTGCCGACAGTTAATTTAGGGCGCAATCGCGTGGCATATTTTTTTAAAACATGCCCCAGTTTCTCAACAGAGCCAATCGACTTGCCAATCAGCTCCGTGACCCCATTGAGTAAAGCGCGTTCCGCATCTTTTTCTGTCACTGCAATATAAAAATCAATTTTAGACCAAGCGCAATTAAGCTGTAGAAAAGCATTTTCACATAAACTGGACTTACCATAGCGGCGCGGCGCCACTAAGAAAGTATGTTTGCCACTCTCAATATTACCGATAAGCTTTTTTGTTTCACTGCTACGATTGCAAAAAGCTTGACCGTACGCTTTGCCAAGGGGAAATAATTTTCTAGAGTTCACGCTACTTCCTTTTGATTATACATGATAATAGTATACCTTAATCCAAAAAACCGTGCAACCGTGCACGGTGCATGGCTGCACGGTGCACCGGTGCACGGTTCAATAAAAGTTAAAAAAGCCCATCCAAAATCAACTGACCCACTTGTTTTATCTTCTTGTTTAATGAATCAATATCTTGATTATTCACAATGATATAATCTGCAATAGCCAAGCGCTCAGTTCGTGATGGCTGCTGAGATAACATTTTTTGGGCGAGCTCTAAATCAATATGATCCCGCTTTTGTAGGCGTTGAAGCTGTAATTCAGGCGAGACATCCAGCATGATGATTTTTTGTAAAAAAGGATAGTCCTGGCGATCCTTCAGCAAAGGAATTGCCACGATACAATACGGACTTTTTGCTGATTGAACCCGCGCCTCTGCCCCTAGACGAATCGCGGGATGCAAAGTTGTTTCCAACCAAGATTTTGCAGCAGCATTTTTAAAAATAACAGCCCTCAGCGCGCTGCGATTCAGCTCCCCCGACTTTAACATAATATCTGCGCCAAAATAGTCCACAAGCTTTGCAAGCAAAGGCATACCAGATGCCACTAAATCACGCGCGATTTGATCTGTATCAATCACCTCAACGCCCAAAGCTTGAAAACAGCGAGCCGCCTCAGATTTACCGCTCGCAGTCCCGCCAATTAAGCCAATCGCCCGAGAAGGAATACATTTTACTTTAGTCATGCAATGAGTTTCTCACAAACAATATCACCTAGGCAAGACACTATAAACTCAATTGGCATTACATTGCACACGCAAGGACGACACAACACTGCTCAACTGCTGTTTCTGTGATAAATCACGAGCCTAAAAAAAACTGCGTGAGTTGTGCGATAGAATATTGAGTAAAGTGCAACATCATCGCCAATTCTTTATTCTCAGGCCGTTCAACAGAACGCGCATTAAAATTCTGCATCACCAGATCAAAACCCCGCGGCGCAAAACATTCTTGCTTTTCACTGAACATCTTATTTCCCCTTCAAATAAGCATTAATTTTGTCAAATGCCTTAAAAGCAATTTGGTTATCCCGCTCAATCATAGCCAAATCACGCTCCAAAGACCGAGCCAAACGAATCGCCATCTCAACTTCTAGCGTAGTCCCATTTTCCTCAGCCCGCAGCGCCAAGTCCCGCAGAATCTCTGGCGGCAACTTAAGTGAAAGCGAAGGTGCATCTTTTTTTGCAATGACGTTGTAGTGCTTCATTTTATTATTAACTCCAGTCTATGATATTATATTTATTGGTATACTTAAAAATTTATAAGATAAAACATCTTATCTTTTACAACTCCTGCCATTAGACATGATTTTTATCCGACTAACTAGAGCAATGAAAACAGCTTTTTTTATCCAGATAATTTGGGAGCATAAATACGGGGGATAAATATAATGATTTTACCATTTAAAAATAATAATAATAATATTTTTTACGAAAAAATTGGCGCACATGGCCTAGAAAATATTGCCAAATCAGGGGGGCTCGCAACTGGAATTGATGTACTGCATTGCAAAAAATATTGGCAAAATGCAAAATACATACTAGATGTAGGGTCAGGTTATGGAAGAGTAATCGATTGTCTATTACGCAATGGGTATAGTGAAAGCATCGTCTCTATTGAACGTTGCGAGTCACTGCATAGAGCACTTCATGACAAATACCTCACCAATAAAAAAATACGTATTTTAAAAATTGATTTACATAATATTCTCCTTTCTCTTTCTGATTTAAACTCTAAAAAATTTGACGTCATACTTTGGATGTGGTCAGGAATTGCAGATTTTCCGCCAAGCGAACAATCTGAGGTCGTGTGCCAACTTGCCAAAATACTTAAGCCAAATGGCAAACTTATTATCGACACAATGCCTGAAAAAGTGACCCCCATGATGAGCACAAAAATGACATCGCAACGCTTTGCAATCACTCTTGATAATGTCACAATTCAAACCTACGAACCCAATGAATCAGAAATAATGACGTATGCAACAATGGCCGGGCTATCAAAAATCGTCAAGACCAAATGTGTCACCGAAATTGGGCGAGAACGGTGCTTATATATTCTGAGATTTTAAAGACAAACGAATACAGCCATTTAAAAACAAGACCTTATTCGGATGCCTCTTATATTCCTTTCCCTGCAAGGATTTTCTTAAATAGGGGTCTTGTTGCATCATTTCATTACTATCTCTTATACCCCCCATTGAGGTGGCCCCAGATCCCGTGTGAAAATAATCAAATTTTACTGCTTTAAATACATTATCCAAGCTAGTATTATTGATATTAAACTTGCCAGACAATAACTCCCGCTCATATCTGACAATTAATGATTTAATCTCCCTCAGATCTGTCAGTAAATTTGTTTTGGCACGGCTATTTGGCTTGAACTCAAGTGCATTTGGAAAGTTTAAGGAATAATATACAGGACTCTGTTGATCATTTTGTGCATTAAATAATGTGGGCTGCAAAATGACGGGGGCATAATGCAAACCATATTCTTTTTCATAAATGCGCTGGATCTCTGAAAATGGACCTGCCAAATTATCTGTTGCTGGGGCAAGCCCAGGCAGCGCGCCCATTGCAACATGCACAATATACTTTACTGTATCCATTGCATAAGCACTAGGCTTGCCTTCATACTCTCCAAGAATAAGACTAAAAATCAAATTATAAATGGGCTGATTGCGCCAAAATTCTGTCGCTCCCCAAGATGATTTTTTAAAATAATTGTAAAACTCAAACCAACTGGGATCGTCTAAATTTTTAAACCAGGCCTCTGTGAAATATAAAATCTCAGCATCCCAATCTTGTTTAAAGCGGCTATGACTGGCTATTTCTTTAAATACTTCCCAGTGCCTCATAAGAGAGCGCGGCACATCTTCTACTAAATCGTATGTGTTTTTTAATGTGTTATGCCTCAGTGTCTCAGTAATTTTTGGCATCATGAAAATAGAGCGTGCGCCCGCCGTCATGTCCCAGATAAATGCTGGGTTCTCTGCTTTTGCTGGATTTAATACACGCCATGCACCAAAGGCTGTACCAGGAACAATAAGGCCACTCAATGGAATGGTTCGGTCATTAAGCGGCAGAAAAATTTCGAATGAATTTTTCAAAACCAAACTAACGGGATTAGATTCTAGATTATAATCCAGCGCTGCTCTAATCTTGCCATCAATGCTATCACTGGTAATGGGAACAATCTCACCCTCTGAATTAGGCAGCATCAATAATGATTTTTTCATCACTAAGCTGCCGTATGGGTAGCTCGCTTTTGCAAGAAGATGATCTTTTTTTAGCTTCAACTTATTAATAATAGCCGCAAGATCTGGATTAACTGCTTCAACATTCAGCTTGACTTGATCCCAACTGAGCATACTTAAAGCTGCTTTCTTCATGATAGGCCCCGCTATTTATACCAGGTAATTATTGACAATAATTATAGCATACTGCTATATTATAACAAAAGCATATCATAAATTAGCGTATGAAATTTCTGAATTTTCCTCAAGGCGTGTTCACTATTGCGTTTGGCAATCTTTGGGATACCTTTAGTTATTATGGCACACAAACTATTCTAGTTTTATACCTCATGCATGTCTTTCACTTTGAAAGCGGCATCAGCTATTTAGTTTATGGGGCTTATGTGTCAATGTCGTTTTCAACACCCATTTTTGGCGGCATTATTGCAGATCGATTTCTGGGAAGTCGAAACACAGCCCTTATTGGCGGGGTGCTTGCAATAACAGGAAATCTGATATTAATGCTACACCAGCCATCCAGATTTTTCTGTGGCCTATCGATGGCTTTGATTGGCTCAGGGCTTTATAAATGTAATGCCACGCAAATGCTTGGGGCTTTATACCAAAAAGGAGCTCATGATAAAGAGAAAGGCTTTACACTTCTGTATTTGGCAATCAATATCGGCGGAACCCTTGCTCCACTCTGCTATGGCCTAATTATCTATCAGTTTCATGCCTGGAGCCTTGTATTTTTGATAAACTCAATCGGTATTGCCACCAGCATCTTGCTGTTTTTGTATAATATTAAAATCTATCCCACCTCGAATCGTTTACATAAAAAGCAGGCCTTTCTTGCATTGGGCGGCATTATACTGGGAATGTTATTTTTATTTTTCAGTTTTTCAAACATCCATTTTGTACTCCTTGCACCTATTATTGTTTTTATTTTAGGGATGGGCTATCTTATCAGAACCATTCTACAAGCAAACAAATTAAATCGTCGCCCACTCTTTGGAGTTCTCATATTAAGCTTTTTCGCCATGTTTTACTTTTCTGCTGGAATGCAAGTTGGAACTACAGTGACTCTTTTTATCCAAAGCGTAGTCAAACAGTTCCGATTACCCGCAAGTACATTTAACATGCTTTATTCTGGATTTGTACTCATCTTGGCGCCCTTTTTTGCCACCACCTGGGCATTTCTGAAACAAAAAAAAATCCATATTACTCTGCAGCAAAAAGTAGTTATTGGCATTCTGCTTGCTGCACTAGGGATGCTTGCCTTTGCCATGGCAGCAAAGACTAGCCTTATTTTTTCCAATATTTTATTGGGTTACCTACTATTAAGTGCAGGTGAGTTAGTGATTACACCAGCGGTTTATACAGCCATTAGCAATAATGCAGCACCTGAATTAAAAAGTGCAATGATGGGCGGGTGGTTTTTATTTATTGGAATGGGCTCATATTTAAGCGCCATATTTTCAAAAATTTCAATGATGACTCATTCGTATGCAATACGATTTTCTTTTTTTGCAATGATTGCATCGATAGCTGCAACTGGATTATTCCTTGCATTGCCCAAACTTAACAAGATGATTCATGAATAAAAGACCAACCTATAAATCTCATCGATAATCTGCATGATTTCCAGCTCCTCAGTGCTCCAGCCTTTTGGCTGGCAATAATAACTGGCTCGTGGCAACTCAATTCTATTTTATTTGTTCTCTACAGCCGATCAAAAACTTATTGACAATAGGCACACATTGTCATAAAATAAATTCATGCAAGAAATAGACTTTAATTTTTCAGCAGATAAAAACGCCTGGCTGATTGATCAGCGGAGGATTAGCTTTGAAGAGGTCATCGCCGCGATATCTGGTGGGTCTGCCCTAGATATTATCGATCACCCTAATCAAGCTGAATATGGTCATCAAAAAATGTATGTGGTGCATGTACGTGACTATGTTTATCTGGTTCCATTTGTTGAACAGGGCGAGGGCGCAGTATTTCTGAAAACCATTATTCCAAGTCGTAAAGCCAAAAAAATGTTTTTGAAGGGGGACTCTTAATCATGAATACTAAAACGATGAATCTTGATCAAGAAGAGCAAAACCTGCTTGATTCTTTTGAAAGGGGCGAATGGCAATCTGTCAAAGACCTGTCAGCACAAAAGAAAATGGCTGTAAAAGCGGCTAGACGCTTTCTTAAAAAAGATGCACGAATCAACATTCGTATTTCCAGCAATGACCTGCAACACATCAAGGAAAAAGCAGCCTTTGAGGGAATGCCTTATCAAACATTAGTTGCGAGTATTTTACATAAATTCGCCTGTGGACACCTGGCCTCCTAGTTCATGTACGTATTTTTACGTCTTGCAACTTTTGTTTTGAGCTTGATTGCGAGCCTTTTATCTTCTACAAAAACCCATACACAGCCAGCACGGTCAACAATAGTGTGATAATCGTAAGATGACGGATAGTGTTATAATGCCATTAAGACGTTTAGCAAAAATAATTTACACGATGTGTCAATCCTCGCGCACGGGTGGATCCAGTCCGATCAGCACAAAAAAAACTTTGAAGAGCATTAGACTAGATTCTCGTGTGCACGGGAATGACACGAAACATGTCACTTATTCTTGCCTAACTCCTAAGTAAATCATATTCAGAGTGGGGCGCTACGCTCCAAGGAAAAAGAGAAAAAGAATTGCAGCACCGCACTCTGAACATGATTTAAATCACGAGCCTAAAAAAAACTGCGTGAGTTGTGCGATAGAATATTGAGTAAAGTGCAACATCATCGCCAATTCT
>CAXNIG010000001.1:0-15244 GCA_964202445.1 Pseudomonadota bacterium | reverse complement strand
TGCATACGTACACAAGCCACTGTGATAAATTTTTTTTACCCCTATTTTTTGTAAAATCTGTTCCGCCATCCAGGCTAAATCGGCTTGATAATGACCGCGTTGATTGGGCGCAAACGCATCATCAAAATCAGAATGTTTCAGCAAAAATGCAGCGCGCACTTCTGGCCCCACTTCAAAATGAGCGGGTGAAATCGCTGGGCCAATCCAGGCCAAGCACTCCTCCGGATCACTCTGCATTTTAGCAAAGCTTGACTCAATCACTCCTGCAACCAAACCACGCCAACCCGCATGAACTGCAGCCACTTCTGCACCCTCTCGATGTGTAATTAAAATTGGCAAGCAATCGGCTGTTTTAACCACACAAATTACCCCTGATTGATGGGTATAAGATGCATCTGCCTCTGGCTCAAATGGACCTGGCAAAGCCACTGCAGTGGTTCCGTGTACTTGCTTTAACCATCCAGGCTCAGCGGGTAAAGCAAACGCTAATGGCAGACACGTTGTCAAAGCTGTGATATTTGAGGGTGCAGGCCATCGAGGCTTAATGATCACGATACAGGCTCCAAGCTAAGAGCGTTGCTAAAAATGTTAGCCCTGCGCCAAACACTGCAATAATAATAAGCCCTCGCTGAAACAGCCCCATCAACATCAGATGTAAGTGCACAACAGGTATATCAAGCAGGCCCCAATTTTGCTGATAAAAAGATTGCATGCCACTTGCCACCACACTTAATTTCGCTTGGCTCAATACAGTAAAAATCGGATACTGCAGCGCCCATGCGCGAACTCCAAAACATGCATTGAGATACAAAATATGGCTAGCAATACTCACACAAATCGCCCCACCCAACAGTGCACTGGCATAAAAAATCCCCATTCCTAAACCTTGATGGACACTGGGCAATTCTTTTAAAGCACCGCGGATACTACCGATAAAATACAGCCCTGTTGCTAAGCCCGCACACATCAAACCTAATATTAAAAAAAGCAAGCCCTGGCCTGCAAACGCAATGATTAACAACAGGTAGGCTATGAAAAATAAAGCACAGGCACTTAAATGAAAAACCCGATATCCCACTTTATTCAGCCAATGCGTAAAACCCGTTGAACCGATAATCACGAATAGAGTCATGCCTAACATCACACACCCTGTTTTGAGTGGCAAAAAGTTCTTTAAATTTTGCAAATACAGCGGCACCATCAACAAAATCATCCCATATGCAGCCAAACATAGAAATCGATTGATCACTAAAATGAAATACGCTCGGCTAGAAAAAAGGTCTTTAATGACAGGCCAGTCCAAAATATTGATTACACCTGCAGGGCTTATTTTTTCACGTGGGCACACGCTCAAAACAATTGCGATACTCAAAAAACAGATTGGCAAATTCATCCAAAAAATAATCCGCCACGACCAAAATTGTGCAATAGCGCCACCCAAGGTTGGGCCAACTGCTAAACCAAAACAAGACAGAATCGCCAAGACACCCAACGCCCGCCCCTTTTCTTCATCTGGAAAATAAAGCGTTGCCAAAATGGTAATCAGAGCCATCGTCATGCCATATCCTAGGCCCTGCAATGCGCGCCCAAGCAATAAAATCCAAATATTGCCAGCCATTGCTGCCACCAAAGACCCCATAAAAAAACAAGCCACCCCCACAAGATAAATATCCCGCCTGCTGGTCAAATCAGCAATCCGCCCCGTTGGGATCAGTACCACTGCGGCGATCAGCAAATATAAGGTAATCACCCACTGACTGAGGTTAATCTGCAAATGAAAATAATGCGCCAAAGTCACCAAGGCCACATTCATGACTGTCGCATCCACGTTTAACAAAAAAATCATGAGCCCAATGCCCAAAAGCACCCACCATTTTTTTACCTGCATTGCTTTCGCCAAACTAATTCTCTACACTAAAAAGATCTATCAAATGATATCATAAAAGGACAATCCTGACGATGAAAATCGATTGCCTATATCCTGGCCGTGATCTATTGGGAGAGAGTCCACTTTGGCACCCTCAAGAAAAAAAACTGTACTGGGTTGATGCACTAAAGCCCAGTATACACGCCTTTGATCCTGCAAAAAATCAACATGAAGAATGGCCCATGCCGGATTTGATTGGCTCGATTGCTTTCTCTAAAAATGGCGGCCTGATTGCAGCCATGCGCCATGGCTTTGCCTGGATTGACTTGCCTTCTGGACAAATCCGCAAACAGCAGTCCATCCGTAAACAGGGCGAGCCGTTTCATCTCAATGATGGCACGATGGATCACTGCGGACGTTTTTGGGCAGGCGAAGTGTGTCATGACAAAACCAGCCCTCAAGGCCGTCTGTATTGCGTTGAGCCAGATGGCAGCATCGCTATAAAAATGACGGATATTGCCCTTTTTAATGGCCCCTGTTTTAGCCCCTGCTATCGCTACTTTTATTTTACCGATTCTTTCCAAAAAATCATTTATCGCTGTGATTATGATTTAAAAACTGCAACTCTAGGCAAAAAACAAGTTTTTATTCACATTCCTGATGATGATCCTAGCACTCCTGATGGCTGCACAGTCGATGCAAAAGGCTATCTGTGGAGCGCCAAATGGAATGGCCATCGCATCACACGCTATACACCTGAGGGCCGGATTGACCGCGAAATTAAATTACCCATTCAAAGGCCAACGAGTTGTATTTTTGGCGGAGAAAAAATGCATACGCTTTTTGTTACATCGTGTTCGCAAGATATAGGCGAAGCGATCCCCCTCGCTGACCCCAAAGCAGGGCATCTATTTGCCATCCACTTTGTTGAATCTAAACGCAGTCTCTAGTAAGATGGCACTACTTTGCAATGACAAGCCCTTAATCGTGAAACAAATCACTCTTGCCTTACAAGATTTCTGCGCTGCAGCCAAGCATCACCGCATCTGGCTTGAACTCTCTAAAGTAGAGGTCAAGCAACGTTATCGGCGCTCCGTAATTGGGCCCTGGTGGATTAGTTTGTCCCTGCTGATTTTTATTGTGGCGATGGGCGAAGTGTATAGTCGTATTTTCCATGAGGGCCTGGCCAGTTATATCCCGTTTTTTACTGCAGGATTTTTGATGTGGACATTCATCTCCACTACCATCAATGAATCCATCGAAGTATTTAAAAATAATGCCAGCTTTATCAAGCAAGTGCGCCTGCCATTTAACCTTTATACTTTCAAACATTTGTCCAGGCAGATTATTTTTCTCGGGCATAATTTGGTCGTCTATGTCTTGGTCATGTTATTTTTTAAGATTAATCCGGGCTGGAATATTTTGTGGTTTATCCCTGGATTTCTGCTTTTACTCGTGAATGTGTATTGGATTTCCCTGCTGATCACCCTGCTTTCTACACGTTACCGTGACACAGGCCCACTGATTAATAGCTGTATTCAAATTGCGTTTTTTGTAACGCCCATTTCATGGATGCCTAAACTGATTGGTGAGCACTCCTGGATTATGAAAGTCAATCCTTTTGTCTACTTTCTGGGTGCAACACGCAATCCTTTATTAGGCACAATGCCAACACTGCATACCTGGATGTATAATATCGTAGCCGCTTGTGGGGGCTTGGTTTTTACTCTGCTCATCTTTGCTTATTCTCGTCGTAAAATTCCGTTTTGGGTGGATTAATATGTCACATATTATTTTAGATCATGTCTTCTTAAGCTATCCCGTCTTTGGGGCCAATGGACGCTCTTTTAAAAGCGGCATTTTCAATATGGCAACCGGGGGTCGCCTAGCCAAAAGCCATAGCACTATTACAGTTGAAGCACTTCATGACATCAATCTTAATCTACAAAGCGGTGATCGTTTAGGCCTGATTGGCCACAATGGGGCCGGTAAAACAACCCTGCTCAAAGTGTTAGCGCAAATTTTTGAACCAACAAAAGGCAATATCTCCGTTAAAGGCAATTCCAATTGTCTATTTGATATCATGATGGGCATGGATATTGAATCCAACGGCTATGAAAACATTATGCTACGTGGCTTGATTCTTGGCTTAACGCGAACTGAAGTGAGAAAAATCATTCCGAGCATCGAAGAATTTGCTGATCTAGGGGACTTTATCAGCATGCCCATTAAGACTTACTCTGCTGGCATGAAAGTACGCCTGGCCTTTGGGATTATCACCAGCATGCCTGCAGAAATCCTCCTGATTGATGAAGTAGTGAACGTCGGCGATGCTAATTTTATGGAAAAAGCAAAGAAGCGGATGCATGGATTAATTCATCAATCAGATATTTTGGTCTTATCCACCCATGATATCAGCATCATGAAAGAGTTTTGCAACAAAGTATTATGGCTAGAACATGGCGCCATTCAAGCTCTTGGCCCCATTGATGAAATTCTTGAACAGTATTCAAAGGGGAGGGCGACATGAAAGCCGTATTATTAGCAGGAGGGTTGGGCACACGCCTAAGCGAAGAAACGGGTACGCGCCCCAAACCCATGGTTGAAATCGGAGGCAAACCGATCCTCTGGCATATTATGAAAATGTATTCCCACTATGGAATCAATGACTTTATTATCTGCCTAGGCTACAAGGGCTACATGATTAAAGAATATTTTGCCAATTATTTTTTGCATACCTCTGATGTCACGTTTGACATGGCACAGAATAAAATGGAAGTGCATCAAAAACATGCCGAGCCCTGGAAAGTCACGCTGGTTGATACCGGCGATGAAACCATGACGGGTGGCCGCCTAAAACGCATTCGACCCTATCTTGATCCACAAGAAGATTTTTGCTGCACTTATGGCGATGGCTTATCTGATGTCAATATCCAGGCTGTGCTGGATTTGCATCGCAAAGAAAAACGCTTGGCCACGCTAACGGCAACGCAACCTCCAGGCCGCTTTGGCGCCTTGGAACTTTCTAACAATCAAGTTTTAGCTTTTAAAGAAAAACCCAAAGGCGATGGCTCGTGGATTAATGGTGGATTTTTTGTCCTCTCTCCTAAAGTGCTGGACTATATTGAAGGCGATGAAACACTTTGGGAGCAAGAACCAATGCAAAATATTGCACTAGACGGCCAAATGTCTGCCTATTTTCATACTGGTTTTTGGCAACCCATGGATACTCTGCGTGAAAAAATATTACTTGAGGACTTATGGCAATCGGGCAAAGCACCCTGGAAAACCTGGAAATGACCCCTAATTTCTGGCAAGGAAAGCGCGTTTTTTTGACGGGACATACCGGATTTAAAGGCTCGTGGATGAGTTTATGGCTGCACTCCATGGGGGCAAAAGTACAGGGCTTTGCTCTGGCTCCAGCAACACAGCCCTCGCTATTCGAACTCACCAATTTAGAAAGCATCATTGACAGCCAAATCGGCAATATCCATGACTATGCGATATTATCCAACGCCATGCAACAGGCTAAACCAGATATTGTTTTTCATCTCGCTGCACAGCCTCTGGTGCGAGAATCTTATATTAATCCAATTGAAACCTATCAAACCAATGTCATGGGGACACTGCACGTGCTGGAAGCAATCCGCCATACCCCTTCAGTCAAATCCGTTGTAGTGGTCACCACGGACAAATGCTATGAAAACAAAGAATGGGTCTGGCCTTATCGTGAGAACGAGCCGATGGGCGGGCATGATCCCTACAGCTCCAGCAAAGGCTGCGCAGAATTATTAACCGCATCCTATCGCCATTCTTTTTTTGATACGAATAAAGTAGGTTTGGCGACAGCGCGCGCAGGCAATGTCATTGGAGGCGGGGATTTTTCTAAAGATCGCCTCATCCCCGATTTTATCCGCGCGATCAGTCAAAACGAAACCGTAAAACTTCGCTATCCTAATGCAATCAGGCCTTGGCAACATGTTTTAGAATCTATTCATGGCTATCTTTTATTGGCTGAAAAACTTTGGGACAATCCAAAAGCATTTTCAGAAGCCTGGAATTTTGGCCCCCACACGCAAGACACTAAAACCGTCTCAGCAATCATTGATACGCTTACTCAACAATTTAAACAAGGTGCTTGGCAACAAGAATTGGGCGAGCACCCACACGAAGCGCATTTTTTAAAGCTAGATATTCAAAAGGCTGAAACCCTTTTAAACTGGCATCCCACTCTGAATATTGAAAGCGTATTAGCGATGATTTGCGAGTGGTATCAGGCTTGGAATCAAAAGCAGGATATGCTAGAATTTACACTGCGCCAAATTCACAGCTTTTGTGCAAAAATTTAAGGGGTCATGATGAATACAATAAGGATAAGTGAAACGGTGAACAACCATGATTTGGTTATTCCATTTGAACTGCTTAAATTATTGAATCATCAGAAAGTTGAAATTTTAGTTTTTCCGAAAGAAATCACAAAAAAAAATAAACCAACTGGTAAAAAATTGTTAGATCTTTTCAAAAAACATAAGGGCGTGAATCCTTTTTCAGAGATTACAGATGCTGTGCTGTGGCAAAAAGGAATTCGCAATGACTGGTGACCGTTATCTGCTAGATAGCAATATCATTATTCGCCTATCTAAACAAGACCCAGATCTAATCGACTTTATATCCAAATTACCCAATAGTGTTATTTCGGTGATTACTTACATGGAAGTATTGGGATATCACTTTAGCAGTCCAAAAGAATTAGACTTAATAAAGGAATTACTAAACTGGTTTGAGCTAATCCATATCGATCACACCATTGCAGATCAAACCATACAAATTAGACAAGCCAACAAGATAAAGCTACCTGATGCCATTATTGCTGCAACGGCCCAAATTTGTAAATTAACTCTTATAACAGGTGATACAACCGATTTTAAAAACATTAAAAATCTCAAAGTAATTATAAAGTAAAGGAAAAAATATGACTGATTTTATACGCGTTCCCTATGGCTGCACTGTTCATGGTGAAGAAGAAATTGCTGCTGTCACCGAGGTTTTACGTACGAGCACCCAAATGGGCAAAAATGTCCATGGCATGGAAGCCGGTGTCTCTGCACGTTTTCAAAAGAAATATGGCGTGATGGTCAACTCAGGTTCCTCAGCTAATTATCTTGCCATTGAAATTGCAAAATTACCCTTGGGCAGCGAAGTGATCACGCCTGTTTTGACCTTCTCAACAACCGTCTCTCCTATTGTCAAAAACGGCTTAATTCCTGCTTTTGTGGACGTAGAGCCTGGTACATACAACATTGATGCTGATTTAGTCGAAGCCATGATTACGCCAAAAACCAAAGCCATGATGATTCCTAATCTTCTCGGCAATTTGCCTGACTGGAAAAAACTACGTGCCCTTGCTGACAAATACAATCTTTTAGTCATCGAAGACTCCGCAGATACCCTAGGTGCAACGATTGATGGCGAGGCTGCTGGACGCTTTACCGATATCAGCACGACTAGCTTTTATGGATCACATGTGATTAATTGCGGCGGCAATGGCGGCATGGTCTGTTTTAATAAAAAAGAAGATATGGAAGAAGCTAAACTTCTACGCAGTTGGGGCCGCAGCTCCTCTTTATTCGTAGAGTCCGAAGCCATCGAAAACCGCTTCAATGTCTATCTAGATGACATTCGTTACGATGCCAAGTTTATTTTTGAACGCATGGGCTACAATATTGAACCCAGCGAAATGGGTGCTGCTTTCGGCATGGTTCAATTAAGTAAACTCGATCACAATATTGCGCTGCGCGACCAATGGTATCAACAACATATGGCTTTCTTTAAACAATATGAAGACTGGTTTATTTTGCCAAAACAATTGCCTCATTGCAAAACAGGTTGGCTTGCTTTAGCCTTGACTGTGAAGCCCGATGCGCCTTTTAATCGTACAGATTTACAAATCTTTTTAGAAAAACGCAATATTCAAACTCGGACAGTCTTTACCGGCAATATTTTGCGTCAACCAGGATATCAGACCATTCCGAGACGTCAGAATGATAAAGGCTATCCGGTTGCAGATGCGGTTATGCGTGGCGGGATTTTGCTGGCTTGTCATCATGGCTTGAATGCGGATATGATTTCGCATATGCATGAATCAGTAGCATTGTTTTTAAATAAATTTTAGGGACATAATGAAAACAGTCACCGTTGCCATTTTAGGGAGTGGGAATATTGGAACCGATCTATTGATCAAAGTTCTGCGTTCTCCTTACCTTAAGTGCAGCGTGCTAATTGGTCGCAGCTTAAATTCGAATGGTTTGCAAAAAGCAGAATCTTTGGGTGTTGATATTTCAACTGAAAGTATTGATCATATCATCAAAAACCCAGATTGTTGCGACATTGTTTTTGATGCAACCTCTGCGAAAGATCATCTGATCCATGCGCCAATTTTGAAAAAACTAGGTAAATTTGTAATTGACTTAACGCCTGCTCGCGTTGGAGAAATTTGCATTCCAGCAGTGAATCTTGCAGAGTGCTTGACTCAGCCGAATGTAAACATGATTACCTGCGGTGGCCAAGCATCTATTCCTATTGCCTATGCCATTGGGCAAGCGCATGACGACGTAGAATACATCGAGGTTGTTTCGAGCATTGCTTCTCGAAGCGCAGGCCCTGCAACCCGATTGAATCTTGACGAGTATATTCATACCACAGAATTTGGGATCCAGCGCTTTTCCAAAGCAAAAAAAGTCAAAGCCATTCTCAATTTAAATCCAGCAGTGCCTTGTATTAATATGCAGACCACAATTCTAGCCAAAATCAAACATCCAAATCTGCCTTTGATCCAGCAAAAAGTAGCTGACATTGTTGAAAAAATCAAAAAATATGTCCCGGGTTATGAAATCATTATTCATCCCATGCTCGAAAACGAACGCATTGTCGTAATGCTGCGTGTAAAAGGACGCGGAGATTACTTACCAGAGTATGCAGGAAACTTAGATATTATCAACTGTGCGGCCATTTCTGTTGCTGAAGAATATGCCAAAAAATGAGGTGTAGCGTATGTCCTTTGTTTTAATCAGTGACCCTTCTCTACGGGATGGCAATCATGCAGTCAGCCACAAATTAACGGCAGATCAAATTGCACAATATTGCAAACTAGCGGATGAAGCGGGTGTGCCGATTGTAGAGGTAGGTCATGGCAATGGCTTGGGGGCCTCATCGCTACAATTAGGCGAATCGGCCGTTTCCGATCATGAAATGCTTGCGGTCGCAAGAGCTAATTTAAAAAACTCTAAGTTAGGCATTCATGTCATTCCCGGATTTGCGACCATTGAAAAAGACTTAAAACCCGCGATTGATCAGGGTGTGGATGTGATTCGGATTGCTTCGCATTGTTCAGAAGCAGATATCACAGAACGGCATATTAAGTTTGCACGGGAGGCAGGAAAAACAGTATATGGTGTCTTGATGATGTCCCATATGCTGCCCCCGCGTCTTCTGGCTGAAGAGGCCTCTAAAATGGAATCTTATGGTGCAGAAGTGCTTATTTTTATGGATTCATCAGGGCACTTTCTGCCAGAAGATGTGACAGAAAGAGTGCTGCGTTTGAAGGAGGCCGTGTCGATTCCAGTGGGATTTCATGCACACAATAATTTAGGAATGGCGATTGCAAATTCTATTGCTGCGCTCCAGGCAGGTGCGAGTGTTTTGGATGCGTGTGCTAGGGGTTTTGGCGCAGGTGCAGGAAATGCACAATTAGAAGTGTTAGTAGCTGTCTTACATCGGATGGGTTACGAGACCGGAATCGATTTATATAAAGTGCTTGATCTGGCTGATATAGCCGAGGAGTCTATTATTCCAAAAGTCCCCACCATCAGTTCTGTCAGTGTCATAAGTGGATTATCGGGTGTATTCTCTGGTTTTATTAAGCCCGTAATGCGTATTTCCAAAGAGTTTGGAATTGACCCCAAAGATTTATTTTTTGAACTTGGTGCTCGCAAGGTGGTGGCAGGCCAAGAGGACTTAATTTTAGAAGTGGCGGGCGAGTTGGCTCATAAAAAATTATAAGAGGGAAGCATGTCTACTCATTTGAAAAAACTGAAATTTCTCCATCAAGATTGTGCGGATCTTCTAATTCAGCAGCCCATTGAACGCTTAGAAAAAATAAAAAACAAGACGATTTATATCGCCGGTGGCACGGGTTTTGTGGGAACCTGGGTCGCAACCATGATTGCATATTTAAACCAACATCATGGATTTAAAACAAAAGTGTTTTTACTGGCCCGTAATCCAGAGCGTTTACACAATCAGGTGCCTCATTTGCTTGAGTATCCTGAAATTCAAATCATCAAACAGGATGTGCGCAATATTTTTGAACTGCCCCCAGACGTCAATTATGTATTACATCTGGCCTGCTCTCCTGACAGCCGAGGCCATAGCAGCAATCCTTTTGATACAGCCTCTACGATTGTCGATGGAACTAAAAATTTACTATCGATCTCGCGTTATTGCCCCAAGTTGGAAAATTTTTTATATCTGAGTTCAGCCTCTATTTATGGCAATCAACCCTTAGACTTAAAACATATGCCCGAAAGTTTCAATGAATCCGCCCCAAAATGCAATAATTTGACAGCAACCTATGCTGAGGCCAAGCGTTTTGCGGAGATGCTCTGCACTATTTTTCGCTCACAATTTCGCTTACCGTTAGTGATTGCAAGACCCTTTGCTTTTGTGGGCCCTTTTCAAAGTCTAGACCGTCCCTGGGCCATTAACAATTTTATGCATAATGTTTTGCAAAATCACCCTATTCAAATTCTGGGGGATGGCAAGACCATTCGCAGTTATCTATATGGAAGTGATGTGGCGTATTGGGTTTTGTCGATGCTGCTGCATGGCCAAAATGGGGATATTTTTAACTTAGGCAGTGATCAGGAGATTGGCTTGAATGAACTCGCCCATCTGATTTTAACGGAGGCGGAAACAAGTTCTAAAATCCAAACAGAGCGTCAGTTGATTGCTCAGCAGCCCTCTAGACTGATTCCGTCTATTGAATTGGCAAAAAAAGAGTTAAAACTGAAAGTGACCGTGAGTTTACAAGATGCAATTAAAAAAACCTTAAAATGGAATGCATGATGCCAAACACCGTAAAAGTAGCCGATGAAATTGCCTTACTGCTGAAAAAAAAACAAATTCGCCATGTGTTTGGAATCATTGGATCAGGCAATGCTCATATTTTTGATGCAATTGGCCGACTGGGCTATACCGAAATCATCTGCACGCATCATGAACAAGCAGCCGTCATGGCTGCGGCAGCCTATTATCGCATTTCTGGCACAGTGACTGTTGCGCTAGTCACCACTGGAGCAGGATCAACGAATGCAGTCACGGGAGTGGTTAGCGCCTGGATGGACTCCCTCCCGGTGATCGTTATTTCAGGGAATGAAAACTCAAAATTCACCACTGAAGAAAACCCACTGCGCATCTGGGGAATTCAAGGATACGATAGCACTGCAATGGTCAGCAAAGTCACTAAATATGCTGAACGTGTTACTGTTCCAGAAGACGTGGAATATGAATTAGAAAAGGCCTTTTCTATTGCGACATCCAATCGCTTTGGCCCCTGCTGGTTGGATATTCCAATGAATATTCAAGCTGCCCCAGTTGAGCCAAAACGTGAAAAAAAATCCTACCCGGCACAAACTGTACCTCTTGTGAATGAAGCAGCTATTGATATCATTCTTGAACAACTTACTAGGGCCAAGCGCCCCGTGATTTGGCTGGGTCATGGTATTCGGCTAGCGGGTGCTGAAAAAATAGTGCAAAATTTTATTGAAAAACTAAATTGCCCGATATTAGTAAGCTGGACCGCCATTGACTTAATCGATTCAAACCATCCATTAAACTACGGTCGTGCGGGTATTTATGGCCAACGTGCAGCTAATTTCGTTTTGCAAAACTGTGACTTTTTACTCACGATTGGCACTCGTTTAGCGATGCCACAAGTGGGCTACGATATTACTGAGTTTGCCAGGGCTGCTAAAATTGCAGTCGTTGATATTGACTCCACTGAATTACAAAAATACCCTCAACGTTTTGACTATCCGCTGTGTATGGATGCCAAAGCGTTTATTGAACAAATGACCACCCAAATGACAACTGACTTTAAAAGGCCAGCATGGCTAACTCAATGTGATGAATACCGGACAACATATCCATTTTTAGGCCCTGAACATCAAGATCAACGCGGCTTTATTAATATCTATCGCTTGATGGAAAAACTCGCACCTCATTTAAAGAAAAACCAAATTGTGGTAACCGATATGGGAACGGCTTTGTTATGCGCGCATCAAGCGCTAAAAATTAAAGCAGGACAACGCTTGGTAACCTCGCTGGGTTTAGGAGAGATGGGCTATGGACTACCTGGTGCAATAGGATGTTCCTTCGGTGGAAATAAAGCAGAGGTGTTATGCCTGAATTGCGATGGCGGCATGATGATGAATCTACAAGAACTACAAACGATTGTTCATCATCAGCTGCCAATAAAAATCATCATTTTTAACAATGATGGTTACCTGATGATTAAGCACACACAGAAGGCGCTCTTCAATGGACGACGCACGGGGACAGACCTTCAAAGCGGGGTATCTTGTCCAGATTATTATAAATTAGGCCAAGCATTTGGAATGCCCTGTTTTCGCATTAAAACATGGGATGAATTTGAAAGTGTCATGCCACAGGTACAGGCACAAATTGGCCCCGTCATTTGTGAAGTTTTTATGGATCCAGAACAACTATTTGTGCCCAAACTATCGCTTGCACCCAAAGCAGATGGGTCTATTGTCTCACCTCCAATGGAAGATCTTTCACCTCTATTGCCACGTGATGAACTTAAGAAAAACATGATCATTGGAGTGCACCCTAAGTCTGAGGCATTATGACACAAAGCTTTTCACCCTATGTTCCCTATACGGATCTAGACGAAATGACCTCTCGCTTAGCAGAACCTATTCAAGATTTAAAAAAAGCTAAAATCTTCCTAACAGGCGGAACTGGATTTTTTGGTATTTGGCTCATTGAAAGCTTTTTGGCTTTGAATAAATATCACAAACTTAATGCTGAGTTATTTGTCCTGACCCGAGATAAAAATCGCTTTATTAAAAAATTTCCCAGGCTAGCTGCAGAATCTGCTATACATTTTTTGGCAGGAGATATTGAGCATTTTGAATATTTTGAGATTGAGTTTACCCATATTATTCATGCAGCCACTTCAGCTGATGTGGATCTCATAGAAAATAAACCACTTGAAACTTTTGATACGATTGTAGCAGGGACAAGACATCTTTTAGATTATTGCCTAAGCTTGAAAAATCAACCTAAAATTCTATTAACAAGCTCTGGTGCGGTTTATGGCAAGCAACCCGTTTTATTGACACATATTCCCGAAACTGCCCCCACAGCACCCGATCTTTATGCACCACACAGTGCTTATGGCGTCGGAAAATGTATGGCCGAACACCTTTGCTATCAGTATCATCGCATGTATGACTTACCGATTAAAATAGCCCGCTGCTTTGCATTTATCGGCCCTCACTTGCCATTGGATCAACATTTTGCCATCGGCAATTTTCTGGCCTGCCGTTTAAAACAAGAGCCAATTAGCATCAAGGCAACAAGTCAGGTCTTTCGCAGCTATCAATATACGACGGATTTAATGGTTTGGCTATGGACTATTTTAATCTCAGGCCAGGAGGTCACACCTTATAATGTAGGCTCGGATGATGATCGCACCCTGAATGATTTTGCAAAATTGGTGGCTGAAATGGAAGAGCCTGTTTTGCCTATTCATATGCCGCAGCAAGGCGCTGGTATCAGCCGTTATGTACCGAGTATTGATTTTGCCAAAAAATCGCTTGGCTTAACCAATCATGTTTCAATTGAAGAAGCATTACACCGTACTTTGGCCTGGCATCGACATGAAAACTGCTAACACAATAGCAATTTTTAGGTGACTTAATGAGCAAAGCGATCTTTTCTTATATTGAAAATTAAAAGATACTATGATATCCTTAATACCATAAATTTCGATTGAAGAGATATAATGATATCCTCTATTATGATGACTCCCCACGAAGTAGCGATATACATTGCAGGGCAAGCACAGGCGAAGAGACTGGCTTTAAATTTTAGTCAGAAAACCCTCTCAGAGCGCTCTGGTGTTAGCCTAGGTGTGCTTAAAAAATTTGAACAAACAGGTCAAGTTTCACTGGGATCGCTTTTAAAAATTGCTGTAAGCCTGGATGCATTATCGAGCTTTCAAGACGTATTTAAACCCATGGCTCCTGAACAATTCTCGACACTGGATCAATTATTGGCTCAAAATAAAAAACGCAAGAGAGGTCGAAAATGATTCACGTCTATGATTATTGCGGGAATACAAAGCGCCTTGTTGGGCGCCTGGCACAGAAAGATCGGGTTGTATTTTTTGAATATGCACCTGAATTCTTAAATACGGGAATTCAGCTATCCCCTTTTAAACTGCCACTTAAAGCAGGCTTAATCCGATGCGAAGAATCGGTTTTTGATGGATTATTTGGGATTTTTAATGACAGCTTACCTGATGGTTGGGGCAGACTATTACTAGATCGAAAATTAAGAAGTCTCGACATCAATCCGAGCACCGTCACTGCACTGGATCGCTTACGCTATGTAGGCCATCGCGGCATGGGTGCACTGGTTTATGAACCTGAAATTCAACATACTGACGCTGAATTTCCACATGATCAAAATTGGGATCGACTTGCCGATGAAATTCTGCAATTTCAAACGCATGAAGATCTCTGCTTTGTGGATGAACTACTGGCCTTAAATGGCTCTTCAGCAGGTGCGCGCCCTAAAATTCTCGTCAATTTAAATCATGGGGAGGAGTGGATCATTAAATTTCGCGCTTCATTTGATCCAAAAGACATGGGCCCTATTGAATACGCCTATCACTTAATGGCAAAAGCTGCACAGCTTGAAGTGCCTGATGCCCAGTTGTTTCCCTCACGCACAGGCCCCGCTTATTTTGGCGTCAAACGCTTTGATCGAATCCTGGAACAACGGATTCACATGCATACTTTGAGTGGCCTATTACATATTGATCATCGAACCCCAAGCCTAGATTATCAACAAATTATGAAAGCCAGCTTGTGGCTGACTCATGACAAAATGGAATGCGCCAAACAATATCGCGCCAGCGTTTTTAATGTGCTCGCGCATAATCGCGATGATCATGCCAAAAACTTTTCCTTCCTTATGGATCACCTAGGCAGATGGCGGATTTCTCCAGCTTATGACCTCAGTTTTTCATTTGGACCTTCTGGCGAACACTGCACAATGATCATGGGT